>NZ_JBYTAH010000009.1:0-139634 GCF_058787975.1 Cupriavidus sp. FW305-26 | reverse complement strand
TGGCCTATGGCTTCCGTGATGACCACTACTTCTTCTTGAAGATCCGGGCGGCCTTCCCCGGAAATCGGTGAAGAACCATTTTTATTGACCGACTCTGGCCGGTTTCTGACGACCATCCCATCCGTGCCCGGCCTGCCTCCGGCAACTGAAAGAGCGTTTCACATTGTGGAATTTGCTCCGGCTTTCCCCCGGCGCTATCTTTCGGTCCTTGAAAATGCTTTCCACATTGCGGAATTTAGTGTTTATCTCATTGAAAAATAAGGAAAAATCAACTCTTATGTCTTATATAAGACTTTGCCGCGACGCATCAAGAACGCCCTACAATGAACCCACGCTGCTCGCCTCGACATCCGTCAGCACACTCAACTATTTTTTTCAAACGCGCTTTCTTCTTAGGAAATTCCCATGGCCCAGTATCAAGACGACATCAAGGCAGTTGCCGGTTTGAAAGAGAACCACGGCAGCGCGTGGAATGCCATCAATCCCGAGTATGCCGCCCGCATGCGTGCCCAGAACAAGTTCAAGACTGGCCTGGACATCGCCAAGTACACTGCCAAGATCATGCGCGCCGACATGGCCGCCTACGATGCCGACTCGTCGAAGTACACCCAGTCGCTGGGCTGCTGGCACGGCTTCATCGGGCAGCAGAAGATGATCTCCATCAAGAAGCACTTCAACAGCACCGAGCGTCGCTACCTTTACCTGTCCGGCTGGATGGTGGCCGCGCTGCGCTCTGAGTTCGGCCCGCTGCCGGACCAGTCGATGCACGAAAAAACCTCCGTCAGCGCGCTGATCCGCGAGCTGTACACCTTCCTGCGCCAGGCCGACGCCCGTGAACTGGGCGGCCTGTTCCGCGAGCTGGACGCTGCCCAGGGCCCTGCCAAGGCCGCCATCCAGGCGAAGATCGACAACCACGTCACCCACGTCGTGCCCATCATCGCGGACATCGACGCGGGTTTCGGCAACGCCGAAGCGACGTACCTGCTGGCCAAGCAGTTCATCGAAGCGGGCGCATGCTGCATCCAGATCGAAAACCAGGTGTCCGACGAGAAGCAGTGCGGCCACCAGGATGGCAAGGTCACCGTGCCGCATGAGGACTTCCTGGCCAAGATCCGCGCCATCCGCTACGCCTTCCTGGAACTGGGCGTGGACGACGGCATCATCGTGGCCCGTACTGATTCGCTGGGTGCCGGCCTGACCAAGCAGATCGCCGTGACCAACACGCCGGGCGACCTGGGCGACCAGTACAATTCCTTCCTCGATTGCGAGGAGTTGTCGGCCGACCAACTGGGCAATGGTGACGTCATCATCAAGCGCGACGGCAAGCTGCTGCGTCCCAAGCGCCTGCCCAGCAACCTGTTCCAGTTCCGCGCCGGCACGGGCGAAGCGCGTTGCGTACTGGATTGCGTCACCGCACTGCAAAACGGCGCTGACCTGCTTTGGATCGAAACCGAAAAGCCGCATATCGCCCAGATCGGCGGCATGGTCAGCGAGATTCGCAAGGTCATCCCGAACGCCAAGCTGGTGTACAACAACAGCCCGTCGTTCAACTGGACCCTGAACTTCCGCCAGCAGGCGTATGACGCGATGAAGGCCGCGGGCAAGGATGTGTCGGCATATGACCGCGCCCAGCTGATGAGCGTGGAATACGATCAGACCGAACTGGCGAAGCTCGCCGACGAAAAGATCCGGACCTTCCAGGCCGACGCGTCGCGCGAAGCAGGTATCTTCCACCACCTGATTACGCTGCCGACCTACCACACCGCCGCACTGTCGACCGACAACCTGGCCAAGGAATACTTCGGCGACCAGGGCATGCTGGGTTATGTGGCTGGCGTGCAGCGTAAGGAAATCCGTCAGGGCATCGCCTGCGTCAAGCACCAGAACATGTCCGGCTCGGACATCGGCGACGACCACAAGGAGTATTTCAGCGGCGAAGCGGCCCTGAAAGCGGCGGGTAAAGACAACACCATGAACCAGTTCTGATACCAGTAATACCCCAAGCAAAACGCCAACCCATACGGGTTGGCGTTTTTTTGTCCGGCGAGATCGCTCGCGGGGTTCTCATCAAACATATTCTTGTGCGCTTCCATGCAGAAGCTGTACGTGTGGCTTGAAATCAGCGTGCTGGGTTGAGACGCGGATGCGTCTCCTCTCCCCAGTGATACAGTACAAGGCCAGACAGTCCCATCGCGATGGCGACGAACCAGAATGCACTCTCGACGCGGCCACCGAGCGCTGCAGCTGCGCCCAGGCAGAGCGCGCCGATGCCATACCCGAGGTCGCGCCAGAAGCGGTAGATGCCAATGGCGGACGCCCGCCAACTGGGGTGTGCGATGTCGGCTACCGCAGCGCTCAGATTGGGGTACAACATCGCCATGCCCAGCCCGGTCACGGCGGCCGAGGTGCTCCACCAAACCGAGCCGCTGCCTAGCGGCAGCAGGGCCACGCCAGCGCCACACACCCACATACCCCCGACATTGAGGCGCTGACGGCCGACCTTGTCCGAGAATCTACCGGTGAATAGCTGGGCACCGCCCCAGGTAAAGCCGTAGACACCCACTATCCAGCCAATGCCGGGCAGGCTCACTCCCTGCTGGTGCAGGTAGATGGGAAACAAGGCCCAAACCAGCGCGTCAACGAACTTCTCCACTAGCCCGGCCTGGCAGAGCGCGGCCATTCGACGGTCGCGCCAACTCATCAGGACGAACATCTCGCTGCTCGATGGTTGCTCGCTTACGCCCGGCGGGTAGCGTGGGTGAAGCACTGTCGCGGATGTGCCGGCGGTGTGGCGTTTGACCTCAGCCCGGGCCCAGGGCAGCGTCTCCATCACCACCAGCCAGGCGAGCAATGTCGCCAGCCCAATGACGACAGCGCCGAACCACAGCAATCCTTCGCGCGGACCCGAGATGGAAGCCGCATAGCCCGTGACCACTCCTGCCACGGCGACACCCACGTAGCCAGAGAATTCGTTCAGCCCGATAACCAGGCCGCGCTGGTCGGCTCGCGTAATGTCGAGCTTGGCCGTCTGGGTCATTGACCAGGTCAGGCCCTGATTCACACCGAGCAAGGTAGTTGCCAGGACAATCCAGTTCCACGATGGCGCGAAATAGATAAGCAGCGGAATCGGTAGCGCTACAAGCCATCCGATGAGCAGCACTCGTTTGCGGCCGATGTGCTCCGCCAGGCGACCCGCAACGAAGTTCATAGCACCCTTGACGAAGCCGAATGCCACGACGAAGGCCACCAGTAGCATGAACGACCCACGTGGCACGCCGAACTCGGTCTCGGCGAGCGCCGGTACAACGTTGCGCATCATGCCAATGGTCATGCCTACGAACAGCACCTGCAGCAGTTGCTGCAGAATCTGGCCAAGATTGGCACGTATGCCGAAGTCAATCGAGAGCGGCTTCAATCGCGCGCACCTTCGGGCTTAATGCCACGCAGATTGACCTCTATGATGCGAGCCATGTTCTCCGGTTGCTGCGGGATGTCGGCAACCACCGCATCGACAAAGGCATCGCGCGACATTGCGAGCATCGGGTTGAAGCGTTTCTCGAACCCGATGGTCGATGCAGGCTTGCCAGAAAGGCCTGCGCCGCAGGCGCTGCCGGCTTGATGTCCAGGATAAATCTCAAGCTCGGCAGGGAGATTCAACAGCTTGCGATGCAAGCTATCGTGCAGTCGGGCGGCCATTTCGCGTTCTCTCCCGGCCAGGTCCGGCCGGCCGGCACATCCAAAGAAATAGGAAAAGGTGGCGTTTTCAGTGGGACGTTGGCGGAAGAACATGACGGTTTCCTGTGTCTGGACACTGGCGCCTAGTCGGCCCGCGCTTTCCGTGCCATGACATCCGTCTCCTTGCCCTATGCCTCGATGGGCA
Source organism: Cupriavidus sp. FW305-26 (assembly GCF_058787975.1). Taxonomy (NCBI): domain Bacteria; kingdom Pseudomonadati; phylum Pseudomonadota; class Betaproteobacteria; order Burkholderiales; family Burkholderiaceae; genus Cupriavidus; species Cupriavidus sp. FW305-26. The sequence continues at coordinate 135,754 of NZ_JBYTAH010000009.1, read as the reverse complement.
GCCCGTGAGCGCGCCACTCGGCCACGCCATCAGTCAGGTGGAAGGCGCGATAGCCCTTCTTGCGCAGGAACTCGACAGCGTCCTTGGCCATCAGGCAGAAGGGGCCGCGGCAGTACGCGACAACGGGCATGTCTTTGGGCAGCTCGGCAAGCCGCTTCCTGAGTTCGTCGAGTGGCAGGGAGCGAGCATGCGGCAAGTGGGCCGTGGCGAACTCCTCTGCTGGGCGCACATCGAGAACCAGCACTTCTCCGGCCCTGGCCTTCTTCAAGATGGCAGCACGGTCGAATCCTTCGAGGTCGTCGCCATGCTCGATGATTGACGCCAGGGCCACCTGCAATTCCACTAGCCGCTCCTCGGCCGCTGAACGAAGCGTTACCCAGAGGTCGGCCACGCTGGTGCTGGCCAGACGGTACTGGACGTACTTCCCATCCTTGCGGGTCTCGACGAGACGAGCCTGGCGCAGCTCCTTGAGATGAGCGCTGGCGAGCTTCACGCTGATTTCTGCCTGGGCGGCCAGAACCTCGACGGTTTTCTCACCCTGGCACATAAGCTCGATAAGCTCCAGACGTTTCGGGCTGGCTACGGCTTTCCCGATGCGCGCGACCTGCTCGTACAGGTGGTTCTTTAACGTTCTCATTTTTTCATTCTATGGAACGTTAGAATGAATGGCAAGCTCTGTCTGGAAGGAGCTTCTCTCTGGGAGGCTGTTTGACAGCGGCTGCCAGCGGTAGCTTCATGCCTCAGTCAGACCAGCACGTGACGTGTCTCTAGAAAGAAGCGCTGAATCTCTTGTTCAATCTCCGGATCGATCATTCTGACCGGCCGGTTTCCGTTCGGGCAGGCAAGCCTTGGGGTCGTTCCAAACAAGCGACAAATCAACGGGCGCTCCGAATACACGCTGCATCCCTTGGTATCAAGGTGAGGGCAACTCAGGTTTGCCAGCGCCGTTTCGTGCTCGGCATCGCTTTTGACGGGAAGCCTCGACATTTCCTCCGTTGAGGTTGTCACAGGACCACAACAGTCATGACATCCAGGGGTGCACTCAAATGTGGGAATTCGTGAGCGAAGAAATCTGATCTTTTGACTATTCATTGGTGCGGTTATCAGAAAGTCGGTCAGGAGCTGGCCGAGGTAGGATGCGCGCTACATTCAACCCAACTGTGCGCCGCGATCTAGTTCAACTAACGTGCCCCCGGCGGTAGTCTGAGGAATTCCGACGCCTCTTGCATAGCGCTCTCGGCCAGCTCACGGGCTTCCTCGCCGCCGCCGGGCGTCATCAGGCCGGCCAGTGCTGCATAGAGCAAGTGGATCAGGTCCACGGCACGGTGATACTGTTCGTCGCTCATCTCTATCCCTCTACGAGGCCATCGAGCCGTGTCGTCAGCTCAGACCGGGACCTTGCTGTGGGACTGGCCGATGGCCGCGCCTGATCGGGCCGCCGTTTCATGTGCCTCCCCGCCCAGACAGATGCTGCACAAGCCAGATCATTGCCGACACCGCTGCACCGGCCCAGAGCGTCACGATCACCAGCGCCGCAACGTGGCTGACGGGGCGGTGGGCGGATGCCGCGGCCGCCGCGCGATGCTGGCGCATTACCGCGACCGGAATCCACCGTATTGCCAGCAACAAGCCCAGCGGCACCACCACCACGTCATCCAGATAGCCGAGCACCGGAATGAAATCGGGAAACAGGTCAATGGGCGACAAGGCATAGGCGGCGACCGGCAAGGCCAGTGCTTTCGCATACCATGGCGTGCGGGGATCTTGCGCGGCCAGCCACACGGCGTGCACATCTTCCTTGACTGCGCGAGCCCAACGCCGGGAACGTGCGATCAAATGAGCCAGAAGATCCCGGCGCCACAAATGCAGACGCACATCGTCCAGCACCGGAACCGCAGCGAGGGCAAGCAACAGGGTTGCCAGCGCAAGTGTGGCGCTGAACCCGACGTGCTTGAACCCCAGGGCGCCAATGACGCCGCCGGCAAAGAACAATACGACGAGTGTGATGAGTACCTGCAGCTTATGCCGATTGGCGAGCACCGGCGGCTTGCTCGAATCGGCCCTGGACAGGTTCCAATAGAACAGCTTGCCCAGTTCGATACCGATGTCGGTGACCATGCCGGTCACGTGCGTGGTGCGGATCTCGGCATTCGACAGCTTGGTGACCATGGCATTTTGCAAGCCCATGATGAAACAGAGCACCATGACTGTTGCCGGCACGAACAACCATTCGTGGTGTTCGAGATTGCTGCCTAGCAGGCCAAAACACACCAACAACAAGGCTTCCAGCATGAGCGGCAATGCGTATTCGCTATGCAGTCGCTCGCGCCGGGCCCAGTTGATCAGTACCGCTGAGCAGGCGGCGCCCGCCAGGAACGACAGCAAGGCCCCAAGGCAGTCCAACATCAGCCAGAAACTGCCAAGCGCCAGGTTGTCGGCCATGGCGGACACAACGCCCGACATGTGCGAGGTGTACTGCTGCACGGCCAGGAAGCCGCCTGCGTTGGTTGCTCCGGCCACAAACGCCAGGTAGCAGGCCAGTTGCCGATTGCTGCCGGGACTGCGCTCCTTCCCAGTCAGCTTGCGCAAGTACAGGATAGGCATGGTTGCGTTGGTAAGGAGGCTTGCGCGGGGGAGGGCGGTGTCAATACCGGACCTGCGGTCTTGCCAGCTTCGGCCAGGCCGCACGATCCGACGCAAGGCGCTCGCCGCGTTTCAGGCGGCGAGCGGCCGCGGTCAGGCTTAGCGAATGCGCGGTTTCCAGGATGCGCGCTCGTGCAATCAGCGCGTCCAGGGAGGGCAGCTTGTGCGCCCCCTTCCAGGCAAACAGCGTGTAGTTGGAACTGTCTTCGGAAAGAGAAATCGACATCGACTGGCCGAACGCGGTGCTGACTTCCTCCAGGTAAAGCGGGATATCGGGATCGCTTTCGAGAAAATTCGCGACCAGCACGCCGGTATCGGCCAGGCGGGCATGACAGGCGGCATAGAAGTCTGCCGTCCCCAGCTGCACCGGCATGCCATCGGCCAGAAACCCGTCCACCAGGATCACGTCCGGTCGCGCATCCTGGTTCGCAACATAGTCGGCGCCATCTGCGCAAACCACCTCAAGTCGTTCGTCGTCCGGCGGGATCTGGAATTGCTCGCGCAGGGCGATGACCGCCGGATTAATTTCAATTGCCACGATCTTGGTGTTGGGCAGATGCCGGTAGCAGTACTTGGCAAGCGAACCGCCACCCAGGCCGATCATTGAGATCCTGGCCGGGACTGGGTGCAACAACAGGAATCCCATCATCGTCCGGGTATAGCCCAGCACGAGCTTGTCGGGATCCTTGCGCGACATGAAGCTCTGGGTCGCGAGCGCGTCGAAATGCAGGGACAGGGCGTGCTGGGTTTCCAACACCTTGGGCGTACCGTCGTGGCTCGCCTCGGCAAGGAACTTCAGGTAGGCGTCGAACGAGGTGCGGTCGGCATGCATAGCTCAGGATTCCATCAAAGCGCCTTGGGAAGCGCCTCTCCCCGCAACAATGCCGCGATGGTGACGACAGCGGCGGCTTCGTCCGCTCCGTCCGCCTGGATGCGGATGTGCGTTCCCACCCGGGCGGACAGGCGCATGACCTCCATCACGCGCTTGGCGTTTGCAACCCAGGGGCCACTGGTAAGCAGGATCTCGCACTCAAATTGATTGGCCGTGAAAGCCAGCCGTGCGGAATTCCGCCCTTGAAATGCATTCCCGGCAGTTACCGCTATCGTCACTTCTACCACTGCGCCCCTCATCAAAAAGTTGTGCCCTCTGAAGACTTGTTTGCGCGGGACCGCGCGCCCTGCCAGCATCTACTAAGACATACCGGCGCATCTTGGAGATGTATACTATTATAATGCCATTATTATATGATGACATTGTTAGACGCATGGAATCCAAGACCGCCCGCCTGACCGTATTGATCGATCCGGAGAAGAAAAAGGCCTTTGAGGCGCTCTGCGCCGCCCAGGACCAGACGCCATCCCAAGTCGTTCGCCAGATGATTCGCGACTATTTGCAGCAGTACGAGGTGGACTACGCCACCCGGCCGACGCTCGGAGCGCCAAGGTCAGTGGCGAAGGAACGCGGGTGATGCAGGAAGGGGCCAGCCGGTGCCCACGCTCAGGTGCACACCTCAGGTGCACACCGCTGTTGCCAGGGCCGGATCACTAGCGTCTTGTGGCACTGGTCTGCCGGACGGCGCTTAGTATTGCGCGCAGGATCTCTATCGGCGGCGGTGGACAGCCCGGCACCGTTATGTCTACCGGGATGACATTGGCGACGCGGCCGCAGCTCGCATAGCTCTCCCCGAAGATCCCGCCAGTACAGCCACAGTCGCCTATCGCCACCACCAGTTTCGGCTCCGGGGTTGCCGCATAGGTGCGCAGCAGGGCCTCTTCCATATGACGCGAAACGGGTCCCGTCACCAGGAGCATGTCGGCATGGCGCGGGCTTGCGACGAACTTGATGCCCAGGCCTTCGATGTTGTAGTAAGGATTGCCGAGTGCGTGGATTTCCAGTTCGCAGCCATTGCAGGAGCCTGCGTCGACCTGCCGGATCGTCAGCGCCTGCCCGAGAATGTCGAGCAGCTCCCGGTGGATGCGCTGGATGGAGGCGGCCTCGTCCGCCGCGCCGCGCGGAGCAGGCTCAGTAACGATGCCGGTATGTGCGATCTGCCTGAGGATTTTCCACATCAGAGATCGTGCCCCGAATAGCTGAGGTTGAAGGATTTGTTGATCAGCGGAAAGTCCGGCACGATGTTCCCGATGATGGCATGCTCCAGCACCGGCCAGTTCTGCCACGACGGGTCGTGGCAATGGCAGCGCAGAATGCGGCTGTCATCGGCAAGGTCGAGCGCGACCAGGACTTCGCCACGCCAGCCCTCCACCCATCCGACCCCGATGGCGGCGCCGGCGGGCGCTTGCGGAACGATTCGCGTGGCACCCTCCGGCAGGCCTGCACAGATGGCACGGATCAGTCGCAGCGACTCCAGCACCTCATCGAAGCGCACCGCCACCCGGGCGGCGACATCGCCGCCACGGTGCGTGGCCATCTTCACGGCGACGCTATCGTAGGGCCGCCAGGCATGGTCGCAGCGCAGGTCCGCGGCGCAACCGCTGGCACGTCCGGCCAGGCCGGTAAGCCCAAGCCGGGCGGCAAGCTGCGGCGTGACGCAGCCTGCTCCAAGAAATCGGTCCTGCAGGCCCGCATGTTCGTCGTACACCGCACGCAGCACGCGTACTTCCCGCTCGATGTGACCGCACTGCTGTTCCAGGCGCTCAGCCATGGCTGGTGCCAGGTCTTGCGCAACGCCGCCCGGTACCACGGCGTCCATCATCAGCCGGTGACCGAAAGCCTCTGCGGACAACCGCTGCCAGTCCTCGCGCAGGCGCGAGAATTGCGCCAGGCCGAAGGCCAGCCCCGCGTCATTGCCCAGCGCCCCCAAGTCACCCAGGTGATTGGCCACCCGCTCACGCTCGAGCATCAGGGCGCGCAGCCAGTCCGCCCGCGGTGGAGGCGCGCAGCGCCAGGCGGACTCCAGCGCCATGCAATAGGCCCAGGCATAGGCCACGGTGGAATCGCCCGAGACCCGGCCGGCCAACCGGTAGCCCTCGGGCGGCGCCAGTTCGGTGAAACGCCGCTCGATGCCCTTGTGGGTGTAGCCCAGGTGTTCCTCCAGCCGCAGCACCTTCTCGCCGACCACCGAAAAGCGGAAGTGGCCGGGTTCGATGATGCCGGCATGCACCGGCCCGACCGCGATCTCGTGCACGCCGTCGCCCTCCACGCGCACGAAAGGATAGTTGGCAGGCAATATGCCGCCGGTGGCCGCACCCGCCGGCGCGCCGCCTTGCAGCGGCCGCGCCCCTGCCGGCCACAGGCCGTGGTCCAGCCAGGGCCGGCCATCGCGGCTGTCCTGCACGGGGATACCCACCAGGTCGGTCATGGCACGTTGCATCCGGCCCGCGCATGGGAATACGCCGGCCAGGTCCGGCACGGCGGGCGCGACGCCATCCAGTCGCAGTTCGAGCCACATCAGCCCCCGCGCCGCGGCGTATGTGACGCATGCCGTCAACGTGCCGCCGCTGGCACTCCGATCAACGCCCCACAGCGCAACGAGGCGCCCGCCAGCGTCCGCCACCGCGCGGGCCGTGACCGACCAGCCGTCTGGATCGACCCGGCCATGCCAGACTGGCAGCGGCGCGGGCAACCGCTCCAGGTTGAGGCCGGGATCGGACAGAGTCATCGGTTCAGCTCCCAAGCATTGCGGCTGCCTGCCGGTACCAGGTGTCGAGATAGGGCGGAACATAGAGGCCCAGCATCAGCCCCAGGGCGAGGTGCGTGAACACCGGGACCAGCGCTGGCGGATGCGCCAGCGGCATGAGCGTGGTGTCGCCGAAGACCATCGGCTGCACCCGGCTGAACACCGCGGCGAACGCCAGCCCAAGTGCCAACAGCAGGAAGGGCGTGGCCCACGGCTGTTCGCGCATGGCGGTGGTGACGATCAGGAACTCGCTGGCAAAGACCCCGAACGGGGGCATGCCCAGGATGGCGAGCACTCCTACCATCAGGCCCCAGCCGACCGTGGGACTGACACGGATCAACCCGCGAATATCGTCCATGACTTGCGTGCCCGCCTTCTGCGCGGCGTGGCCGACGGCGAAGAAGATCGCTGACTTGACCAGCGAATGCACCGTCATGTGCAGCAGGCCGGCATAGCTGGCGATCGGCCCGCCCATGCCGAAGGCGAAGGTCATCATGCCCATGTGCTCGATGGACGAATACGCGAACATGCGCTTGATGTCGCGTTGCCGGATCAGGAAGAAGACAGCCGCGACCACCGATAGCAGGCCGAACCCCATCATCAGGCGGCCGGTCAGATGGTTGCCAAGCGCCGCATCGGTCAGCACCTTGCAGCGCAGCACGGCATAGAGCGCCACATTGAGCAGCAGGCCGGAGAGCACGGCGGATACCGGGGTTGGCCCCTCGGCGTGGGCATCGGGCAGCCAGTTGTGCAATGGGACCAGGCCGACCTTGGTGCCATAGCCGATAAACAGGAAGGCAAACGCCAGCGTGATGATGTTGGGATCGAGCTGGCGCTTGACCGCGTCCAGGTTGGTCCACAGCAGGGCCCCGCCCTCCGGGCCGATGACCTGCTCGGCGGCCATGTACAGCAGCACCGTACCGAACAGCGCCTGGGCAATCCCCACCCCGCACAGGATGAAGTACTTCCAGGCGGCCTCGAGGCTCGCGGCGGTGCGGTAGACGCTGACCAGCAGCACCGTGGTCAGCGTGGCGGCCTCCATCGCAACCCACACGATACCCATATTGTTGGTCGTCAGCGCCAGCAGCATGGTGAAGGTGAAGAGCTGGTACATGCTGTGGTACAGACGCAGCCGCGGCGGCGTCATCTTGCCGTGGTCGTGCTCCACCCGCATGTACGGCCGCGAAAAAATCGAGGTGGTCAGCCCCACGAACGCGGTCAGCGCAACCAGGAAGACGTTCAGGGCATCGATGTAGAACTCCCGGTCCCATGCCAGCATGGGACCATCGGCGACGATTTGCGCCGTCAGCACGCAGGCGGCGAGGAATGTGCCCAGGCTGAAGGCGACATTGATGTCGCGTGCGCGCTCGCGATGTCCCGTCAGCGCCAGCACCAGCCCGCCGGCAAGCGGAAATCCAAGCAGAAAGGCCAGCGCGGTCAACTCAATCCTCCTTCAGCTTCTCAAGGTGACGGATGTCCAGGCTGTCGAACTGCTCGCGGATCTGGAACATGAACACGCCCAGGATCAGCACGCCGATCAGCACATCCAGCGCGATGCCCAGCTCGACCACCATCGGCATGCCATAGGTCGCGGCGGTGGCCGCAAAGAAGAGGCCGTTCTCCATCGCCAGGAAGCCGATGACCTGCGGCACCGCCTTGGAGCGCGTGATCATCATCAGGAAGGACAGCAGCACGCAGGCCAGCGCAATGCCCAGCGTGCCGCTGGCGAGCTTCAGCGACAGCCGCGAGATCGGCATGGTGAGGTTGAAGGCGAAGATCACGACCAGGATGCCGATCAGCATCGTGGTGGGAATGTTGATCAGCGTCTCGACGTCCCTGCGGATCCGGAGACGATCGATCACGCGGTGCAGCAGATAAGGGATGAGCAACGCCTTGAGGATTGCGGTCAGGCCGGCCGACAGGTAGAGGTGCGGCTGGCCCGTCACGTAGCCGACGATAGCCGTGGCCAAGGCCAGGGTCGCACCCTGCAGCGTGAACAAGTTGATCAGCGACAGGATCCGTCGTTGCGAGATCATGGCGAAGGCGAGGATCAACAGCACCGCGCCGAGCAGGTTGACAAACTGGGTGAGGAGTACGGTCACTGGACTGGCCTCCGGGGGTTCAGCGTGCCAGCAGCAAGTGGACCAGCATGCCGATCACCGCCAGCAGAAAGGCGGTGGCCAGGAACTCCGGCACGCGGAAGATGCGCATCTTGGCGCTCGCCGTCTCCAGCGCCGCCAGCAGGATCCCGCCCACCATGAGCTTGAACAGCAGCGCGGGCAGCGCCAGCAGCATGGCCAGGGGAGCTTGCGCTTCAGCAACGCCCCATGGGAAAAACAGCGCCAGGCCGATGCAGGAATAGGCGAACAGCTTCAGGCTTGCCGCCCACTCAAGGAGGGCCAGATGCCGCCCCGAATATTCCAGGATCAGCGCCTCGTGGATCATCGTCAGCTCGAGGTGGGTGGCGGGATTGTCGACCGGTATGCGGGCGTTCTCGGCCAGGGATACCATGGTGAACGCCACGCCGGCAAACGCCAGGCCGGGATAGATGGCCAGGTCCCGGTGAGCAATCGTCTCGACGATGGTGGTGAGCGAGGTCGACTTGGAGACCAGCGAGGCGGAGAACAGCACCATCAGCAGCGCCGGTTCCGCCAGGAAGCCGATCAGCATCTCGCGCCGCGCTCCCAGGGTCCCGAAAGCGGTGCCGACGTCCATCGCCGCCAGCGAGATGAAAACCCGCGCCAGCGCGAACAGGCCGACCAGGGCAATCGCGTCGGCGGCCGGTGCCAGTGGCAGATCGGTGGACACGGTCGGGACGATCGAGCAAGCCAGCGCCATGCAGCCGAACACCACATAAGGCGTGGCGCGGAACAGCGGCGAGGCATTGTCCGCGACCACCGATTCCTTGTTGAACAGCTTGTGCAGCATGCGATAGGGCTGCCAGAGGCTGGGTGCCGACTTGTTCTGCAGCCAGGCGCGCCACTGATTGACCCAGCCGGTCAGCAGCGGCGCCAGAGCGATCGAGATCACGATCTCAAGCAGCTGTGACAGGATCCCGGTCAGGTTCATGCGGCCCTCTTCACATCACGGCCAGCAGCGTGGCGGCCAGGGTCAGGAAGCTGTACAGCAGGTAAACCGAGATGCGTCCCTGTTGCATCAGGCCGATCAGCCGGGCCAGGTACGACGCCAGATCGATCACGGGGACATACATCCAGCGCCAAAAATGATCCGCCACTGTGACCCGGTAGTGCGGCTGCTCATCGAATGGCGTCGGCAGGTCGCGGCGCATCAGGAAAAACGGCTCAAAGATCTGGCGGATCGGCTGCCCGAACCCCTCGGCAGTGTCCTGCATGCGCGCGGTGCCCCAGGGAAAGCCGCAAGCCCAGGGCGGGCTGCGGCGAAGCCGACCGTGGTAGAAGCGGCGCACCAGCAGGTAGGCGAGCGCAACGCTGGCCAGGATGCCTGACAGGAAAATAACCGGCCCGTAGCTGGCCTGGGCCAGGCCGTTCGGCGCCAGCAGCCAGCTGCTGGCCGCGGTCCGGGCGCCGAGTCCGCTCGCCACCAGTTGCTGCGTCACCGGATCGATCAACTGGACGAATTGCGTCGGCAGCAGGCCAAGCGCGATGCAGCCCAGCGCCAGCCACAGCATGCCCGCGCGCTCCCAACGGCCGGCGTCGTGCGCGTTGACCAGTCTGGGCTCACGGGGCTGGCCGAGGAAGATCACGCCGAAGAACTTGACCATGGTGTAACCGGCCAGTGCCGCCACCAGCGCAATCAGCGCGGCGACCACCGGGATCAGCATGGTCAGTATCGGTTCCGGCAGACCAGGCGTGAAAAGGAAGCTCTGCAGCAGCAGCCACTCCGAGACGAAACCGCCAAGCGGCGGCAGCCCGGCGCTGGCCAGCACGCCCAGCAGTGTCAGCCAGCCCACCCATGGCATGTAGCGAATCAGTCCGCCTAGCTTGCCCAGGCTTCTCTCGGTGGTGGCATGCAGCACGCTACCGGTTCCCAGAAAAAGCAGGCTTTTGAAGAATGCATGGCTGGCGACATGGTAGAGCGCGGCCGTCAGGGCGAGGGCGGCCATCGGCTTCATGCCGTAGGCCGAGAACAGCAGTGTCAGCCCCATGGCAACGAAGAGCAGGCCCATGTTCTCGATCGACGAATAAGCCAGCAGCCGCTTCATGTCGGTCTGAACAGCTGCGAAGACCACGCCGAACAGCGCGGTGGCCAATCCAATCGCCAGCAGCAATCCGCCCCACCACCACAGGCGCATCGGCAGCAGGTCGAAAGATACGCGCAACAGGCCGTAGATGGCAGTGTTGAGCATGACGCCGCTCATCATTGCCGATACCGGTGACGGCGCGGCCGGATGCGCCTCCGGCAGCCAGATGTGCAGAGGCAGGATGCCGGCCTTGGCGCCGAATCCGAACAACGCGAGCAGGAAACCGGCGGAGGCCCAGAACGGCGTCAGCGCCTGGGCGCGCATGTTGGCAAACGTATAGTCGCCGGTATTGGCCTGCAGCACGCCAAAGCACAGCAAAATCGCAATCGCCCCGATGCGCGCCATCGTGATGTAGAGATAGCCGGCGGCGCGCACTTCGGCGATGCGGTGGTTGGCGGTCACCAGGAAGAATGAAGCCAGGGCCATGGTTTCCCACATCACCATGAACGAGTAGGCGTCGTCGGCCAGGATCACCCCGGCCATGCTGGCAAGAAACAGGTGGTATTCAAGACAAAGCAGGCCTGGCGGCGTACCTTCGCCCGTGCGGAAGTAGCCAGCCGCAAACGTGGAGATGCCAGCCGCCGCTCCCCCCATTACCATCAGGAAGTAGGCGGACAGGCTGTCGAGCCGGACGTGGAACGGCAGCGATGGCAGGCCAATGGGCAGCACGGCTGCCTCGGGCGTGCCGGACACAGCGTGCAGCGCCAGGCTGAACAGCGCAAGCCCTAGCAGTCCCCCGATGGGGAACAGCACGTGGGATACCAGGGCAAACCGATGCAGCGCCAGGACCCCTGCCACGCCGATAAGCAGCCAGGCCCCAACCACAACAAGCATCCAGTCGAGATGGAGCCATTGCGTGAGAGGGGGCACGGTGCTCATGGATCAGGCTCCACGACGGGTCGTACGGCGCTTGGCAGGAGGTGCCGCGTCGCGCCGCGACGACGCGCCGACCGGTGGCCTCTCTTTGCCCTTGGCTTCCGCCTTGTCCGTGCCTACGCCGCTGGGCACGTACTGGACGCCATGCTGGGCCAGGTAGTCGCGGATAAGCCGCCGTATCACCTGCGAGGCAGTCAGATCCTGTTGTGCGCAGAGGCGCTCGAAGGCGGCCTTCTTGTTGGGATCGATGAGCAACGTAAGCCGAGCGGTCTTTTGCTCCATGGGATCCTCAAGATGGCAATACGATGATTACATGAATCACATCATAGATGATGGCCATGCGAATCAAAAGGCCTGGACGCTGCCATTCCTTTACTCGCTGCAACCAGGGCAAATACACTGGACGGCGTCGCACATTCGTCGCTGGCGTTTCCTGCTGTCAGCCTAGTGCATGCGGCGCTGCAGCATCCCGCTGTCGCCGGTGCGCAATTCTCCCAATGCGGTCAGCGCCATCGAGTTTCTCGTTCCGCGTGTGCTAGGCTGAAGGCGAAATCCTGCCGCCCACGCGGAGACACCAATGGTCGAAGCTTCCGAACTGAAGTCGGGCATGGTCATCATGCTTGAAGGTGAACTTCATAGCGTTACCAGCGCCGGGTACCACGCCGGCGGCGGCCAACAGGGGAGCGCAGTTTTCGCCAAGTTCAAGAGCCTTAAGACTGGCCACATCAAGGAGTTGCGGTTACACCCGGGCAACAAGCTCGAAGAGGTCGCGCTTGATCACCAGGAGATGGAATATCTGTACACCGATGGTGACGCCTTTTTCTTCATGAATCCCGACACCTTCGAGCAGATCAGTTTTCCTGCGGAAACCATGGGCGCATACCAGAAGTTTCTTCGTCCCAATATGCGAATCCCGGTGCAGCTTTATGAGGGCGAGCCAGTCACCATCGCATTCCCCCCTGCGGTCGAGGTAACCATCATGTCCACGCCGCCGGGCCTGCACGAGCATGAATCCTCTACCTTCAAGGCTGCCACGCTGGAGAACGGCATGGAAGTTCTCGTTCCTCAGTTCGTCAAGGAAGGGGACACGGTGCGAATCGAGGTCGCTTCAGGAAAATATTTGGAGCGGATAAGGCGAGGGACGCGAAAGGCGTGACTCCGGTGCCGCGCCACTCCCTGCATGCGCAGCGCCGCGTACAGTTCCGGCGGGACGGGGGCGGCAGCGTCGGCAGTACCGCATTCGGCACCTGATAGCCATCAGCGACAAAAGGCTTGGCGCGTAAGCGCGGCGATACTTCCGTCGCATTGGTTCTACGGTCCTCTTGCCTCCTTGCGGACGGCTTCGTCGTAGCGTGTTCTTTGTCATGCCGGGCTGTCAGCCCAGTCCTATATTTGACACAGTGCCAATCGTGCTGCGCGACGCACCGCGATGATTTCGCTAACAGGAGGGCAAGATGAACGACATCCAATCTGATTTCTCTATGCGCAAGGACGCATTGGCCCGCGACGTCGATACGCTGATGGCCGACGTTCAGGCACTTCTTCATGATGTCAAAGCCGAAACCGGCGTAGGGACCAGCCTTGAGCGCCATGCACTCAAGGCCCGGCAGCGCGCGCTGCAGGAGCGCATCGTTACGCTGCGCGAAGAAAGCCGCGCCAAAGTCTCCGAGTGGGCGACAACGACCGATCGCTACGTTCATGAGCATCCGTGGCAAAGCATGGGTACTGTGGCCGCCATCGCGGCTACCACAGGCGCTATCGTCGCGCTGGCTGCCAGCCACCGTTAGGTATTCGTGACTGAGGGACCGGCACGGCAGTGACCCGTGCTGGTCCCGCAAGGGGCACGTGTTTTTTGCCATGCCGGCAAATGGCTACAGCCCCTTGCGGGAGCCGCGATCTAAGTGGCGACACATCTGAGCGGCAATACAACAACTGTGCCCGCCAGGTGCGATTGCCCAGACGCGCTACGCTGGACGGTCTGCTTACGTGCGACCCGCAGGATGTTTACCCAGGAGGCCAGTCATGGACGGGCTGACAAAGGAAGAGTTGGCGAAGTTGGTGGCCCAAATGGACGCTGAGGAGTTGCGCATTCGTGCCGTCGCCGGAACCGCGGATTCGCCTGTTGTGGCGCCAACACAACGTGAACACCTTGACGATGGTGAAGTGGCGGACGAAAAGACTGTGCAGCGCCAGGGCGACGCGATGCTGAAACACTATCGCATGCAACTGGCTGACATTGAAGCAGCCCGGTCACGGATGAGGAGCGGCCAGTATGGCGTCTGTATTGACTGCCAGCAGGCCATCCGTTTCGCCCGCCTGCAAGCGTACCCGACCGCCACGCGCTGCACGGCATGCCAGAATCTCCACGAACACCGCCATCCCCGCCAGGCGCAGGAGACGCGCCGACCGGCTTCCGCAGATCTTTCGTCGCCGGACTGACTTACTCGTTCCTGAGATCAATGCCGAAGCCGCCCGCCAGTTCACAATCGATGATCCCTGCGGCGTAGGCGAAAAGCCAGTCCTCTGCCTCCTCCAGCGTTGCGGGCGGGTGGGGCCAGTCCGGCGTAAAGCGGATGCCCATGTCCTCATTGCGCGTGGAGATCTGGACTCGCCCGCCTGGCTTGCCTGGCTCAATCACCTCCGGCACGAAGAGCGCAACGTGGAATCCCTTGTAAGACCGCTTTTTTTCCAGCATTTCAGCCTCCGGCAATTTACGATGTCCGTAGCTCAGCCCGAGCGCCGGACTGTCTTGAATTCAAGATATAGCGAGGCGCGGCTAATGCCTAGTAATGCCGCGGAACCCCGGCGATCACATCGGAGCGTGCGGTTGAATTTGACCTAGACTGAAAAAGTGCCTTCGCGCGCTTCGAGGCTGGGCAATGGAGCTTCATTGGCAGCCAACTGATGCGGGCGAATGACAATGGCACAGGCAACACACAATCATCTGCTGCCTGAACTCATGTGGATTGGTGTTCACGAAGGGGGCATCATGTTGCAAGCCAGTGAAATGCAGCAACGTTTTAGTCATCTGCAGCAAACCATCAGCGAGACATCCCGGACTTGTCATGCCGATACGGGGATTCCACAAGACTTGATGAACTGGGTGGATGAGCTCGACAAGGAGTGCAAATCGGCATCGAAGGTCGTGTCTTCCAAGGATGAGGATCGGATCCGGCAGTGGGTCGATGATCTCGAACGGATCGGTGATCGTGCAGACCGCGCTTGCCAGCAGGCCGGCAGTCTCGATGCAAAGGTCAAGGATGCAGTCAGTTCGATGCATTCGGAACTTGCTGACCTGAAGCGCCAACTGCACTAACTTATCTGACAGCCCCGGTCCAACCAGCCGGGGCTGATTGCATGCGCCGCGGTCAAGGCGCGCACGATCTCAGGCCGCAGGCAAGGCCAGGTTGCACCTGCACCCAGCCTGCATAGGCGGCCTCCCTCAGCCCTGCAGGGCACCCAAAATCACCTCCTGCACACGCGCTTTCCAGGCGGATCAGCGCGCTGGAGAAGGCCATTGGCCTGCGGCTGCTGCATCGCACGATGCGCAAGGTCGAGCTGACCGAGACCGGGCAGCTCTACTACGAGCGCTGCAAGCGCATCTGGACGAAGCACGGATCGCCCACGAGCAACCGGGGGAGATGCTGCCGCCTGGCAATGCTGGGCCTGGGCGTGGTCTTGCTGGCCGAGGAGGTGGCGGCAGAGGACGTGGCGGCCGGCCGCCTGCGCCGGATATTGCCTGGCAGGCAGACCAGGCCGACGCCGGTCTATGCGCTGACCGAAACACGCTTGCTGCCGGCAAAGACACAGCGCTTTATCGAGTTCCTGAAGGAGCGTCTGGGCACCAAAGCGTGAGCACACAGTGATTGCGCGCCGAACGCGCAATCACCTCCAGCGACGGTAGCCCTCACTTGCGCCGCATTTGCATGACCGTAGGCTTGCCATCAACGTTGTCGAACGTCACGGATACCGCCTCGCCCTCCTTGAAATCCTTCAGCGATGCGCGATCCTTGACGGGGAACGCCATGGTCATCGGTCCCATGCCGAGGTTGGCGATCGGTCCGTGCCTGAGCGTGACCTTGCCGGCCTGCGCATCGATCTTCTTGATCTCGGCTGCCACGGGTTGCGGCGCCTGCTGCGCGGGTGCGGACGGCTTCATGTCCATGCCGTCCATCGATCCCGCTGCGAATGCGGCCGGCGTGGTGGCGAAAGCCAGCGCGAGGGCGAGCGTCTTGATGGAATTCATTGTGGTTCCTTCTGAAGTGAGGGGTGTACGGAAACTGGTTGAGGTCTGGTCTGGCGCCGGCGCATCAGCAAATACACCGCCGGCACCACGAAGAGCGAAAGCAATGGCGCGGTGAGCATGCCGCCCACCATCGGCGCGGCAATGCGCTGCATGACCTCGGAGCCGGTGCCATGCGACCACATGATCGGCACCAGGCCGGCAAGGATGACGGCGACGGTCATTGCCTTGGGGCGCACGCGCAGCACCGCGCCTTCCTGGATGGCCTCAAGCAGCGCGGACAGGCTGGCATCGCCCTGGTTCGCGCGCGCGGTCCATGCCTGCTTCAGGTAGAGCAGCATGATCACGCCGAATTCCGCCGCCACGCCCGCCAGCGCGATGAAGCCGACCACGCCGGCAACCGACAGGTTGTAGCCCAGCAGGTAGAGCAGCCAGAAGCCGCCGATCAGCGCCAGCGGCAGCGTGCCCATGATGAGCAGGGCTTCATCGAGACGGCCGAACACCAGGTACAGCAGCACGAAGATGATCAGCAGCGTGAACGGCACTACCACCTTCAGCTTTGCGGCGGCCCGCTCCAGGTATTCGAACTGCCCCGACCAGCTCAGCGAATAGCCAGCCGGCATCGGCACCGCTTTCGCAACGGCGGCCTGCATATCCCGGACGGCCGAGCGCAGGTCACGCCCGCGGATGTCGACATACACCCAGCCCGACAGTCGCGCGTTTTCGCTGCGCAGCATCGGCGCTCCCTGCACCACCTGGATGCGCGCCACGTCGGACAGCACGATCTGCTGGCCCTTGTCCGTGACGATGGGCAGGCTGCGCAGTTGCTCCACCGAGTCGCGGTAGTCGCGCGGGTAGCGTACGTTGATAGGGAAGCGCGCCAGCCCGTCGACGACCTCGCCCACATTGTCGCCGCCGATGGCCGACGATATCACGCTCTGCACATCCGCGATGTTCAGCCCGTAGCGGCCCGCCGCCACGCGATTGATGTCGATATCGACATAGCGCCCGCCGCTCAGCCGCTCGGCCAGTGCCGACGTCACCCCCGGCACTGTCCTGACGGCTTCCTCGATGCGCGTTGCCAGGCGATCGATCTCCTTCAGGTCCGCGCCCGCCACCTTGATGCCGACCGGGCTCTTGATGCCGGTGGCAAGCATGTCGATGCGGTTGCGGATCGGCGGCACCCAGATGTTGGACAGGCCCGGCACCTTGACCACGCGATCGAGCTCTTCCACCAGCTTGTCGGTGGTCATGCCGGCACGCCACTGGTCGCGCGGCTTGAACTGGATGGTGGTCTCGAACATCTCGAGGGGAGCCGGATCGGTCGCGGTATCGGCGCGGCCGGCCTTGCCGAACACGGTCGCCACCTCGGGCACGGTCCTGATCAGGCGGTCGGTCTGTTGCAGCAGCTGCGCTGCCTTGCCGGCGGAAAGGCCTGGCAATGCAGACGGCATATAGAGCAGGTCGCCCTCGTCGAGCGGCGGCATGAATTCGGCGCCGGTACGCAGCATCGGCCACGCCGTCGCGGCCAGCAGCACCGCGGCGACCGCAAGGGTGGTCTTCGGGTAGGCCAGCACCCGTGCCAGCACCGGCCGATAGGCGCGGATCAGCCATCGGTTCAAGGGGTTGGACTGCTCCGAAGGAATCCTGCCGCGGATCATGTAGCCCATCAGCACCGGCACCAGCGTCACCGACAGGCCCGCCGCCGCGGCCATGGAATAGGTCTTGGTAAAGGCCAGCGGCGAGAACAGCCGGCCCTCCTGCGCCTCCAGCGTAAAGACCGGGATAAACGACAGCGTGATGATCAGCAGCGAGAAGAACAGCGCGGGC
The DNA here is from genome assembly GCF_058787975.1 of Cupriavidus sp. FW305-26. NCBI lineage: Bacteria > Pseudomonadati > Pseudomonadota > Betaproteobacteria > Burkholderiales > Burkholderiaceae > Cupriavidus > Cupriavidus sp. FW305-26. The sequence goes on along the minus strand of NZ_JBYTAH010000009.1, from coordinate 118,302 downwards.
CCGACCTCGGTGGCGGCCCGGCCGATCACGCCCCAGCGCTCGTTCCCTGCCAGCGCCCGGCCGGGGTTCTCGGCATGCCAGTGTTCCAGCTGCTTGTGCGCGTTCTCGATCATCACGACCGCGGCATCGACCATGGCGCCAATGGCAATGGCAATGCCGCCCAGCGACATGATGTTGGCATTGATGCCCTGGTAGCGCATCACCAAAAAGGCGGCCAGCACGCCCAGCGGCAGCGACACGATCGCCACCAGCGCGGAACGCAGGTGGAACAGGAACAGCAGGCACACCAGCGCGACCACGGCGAACTCTTCGGCCAGCTTGTGTGTCAGGTTTTCCACCGCGCGCTTGATCAGCGCGGAGCGGTCGTAGGTGGTGACGATCTGCACACCGGCAGGCAGGCTCTTCTGCAGCGTGGCTAGCTTCGCCTTGACCGCCTCGATGGTTTCCAGCGCGTTCTTGCCTGAGCGCATCACGATCACGCCGCCGGCAACCTCGCCCTGGCCGTCAAGTTCGGCGATGCCGCGCCGCATCTCCGGGCCGAGCTGGACGATGGCGACATCGCCCAGCCGCACCGGAATGCCGGCATCGCTGGTCACCAGCGGAATCTGCCGGAAATCGTCGAGCGTCTTCAGGTAGCCGCTGGCGCGCACCATATACTCTGCCTCGCCCATTTCCAGCACCGACCCGCCGGCCTCCTGGTTGGCGCCCCTGAGCGCCGCCAGCACCTTGCCCTGCGACAGGTTGTAGGCGCGCATCCGGTCCGGCAGCAGCACCACCTGGTACTGCTTCACCATGCCGCCCAGCGAAGCGACCTCGGCCACATTGGGCAGCGATTTCAGTTCGAAGCGCAGGAACCAGTCCTGCAGTGCGCGCAACTGGCCGAGGTCATGCTGGCCGGTCTTGTCCACCAGCGCGTACTCGTAGATCCAGCCGACGCCGGTGGCATCCGGCCCCAGCGCCGGCCTGGCCGCGGCGGGCAGGCGGGACTGCACCTGGTTCAGATATTCCAGCACGCGCGAGCGCGCCCAGTACAGGTCGGTGCCATCCTCGAACAGCACATAGACGAACGAATCGCCAAAGAAAGAGTAACCCCGGACCGTCCTGGCGCCGGGCACCGACAGCATGGTGGTGGTCAGCGGATACGTAACCTGGTTCTCGACGATCTGCGGCGCCTGGCCCGGGAAGGGCGTGCGGATGATCACTTGCACATCGGACAGGTCGGGGAGGGCGTCGAGCGGCGTGCTTCGCACCGCCCACAGGCCCCATGCGGTCAGCATCACCGTGGCCAGCAGGACCAGGATGCGGTGGCGGATCGAGGCCAGGATCAGGCGCGCGATCATGGCCGGGCTCCCTGGGCGGTGCCGGCGGGCTCGACCGACGACAGCATGGCCGCGCCGTCGCGGTCCAGGTGGAAGCGGAAGCGGATGCGGTCGCCAGGCTTCAGTCCCTTGGGCAGGCCTGTCGGCGGCGCGGCGAAATCCATGGTCATCGCACCCCACTGTGCCGACGGGATGGGGCCATGCGAGATGGTCAGGCTCTCGCTGCCGTTCACGGCTTCGATGCGGCCTGTGCCTTCATGCTCGGCCGATGGTGCGGCAGGTGCGGAGGCCGCAGGCGGGGCGGACATGCGTTGCGCGCTGCCGCGCAGGCTGGCTTCCGAGTCGATCAGGAACTGGCCGGACGTGACCACTTTCTGTCCCGGCGCCAGTCCGTCCAGCACCTCGACCATGCCATCGGCCTCGCGGCCGGTCTTGATCTCGGTGGCAACGAACCCTGCCTGGCCGGCATCGACCATGACGATACTGCGCTGGCCGGTGCGGATGACCGACTCCGACGGGATCAGCAACGCTTCCTTCTGCGCGCCACTGTCGAAGCCGACCGTGACAAACATGCCCGGCAGCAGGCGCCTGCCGGGGTTGGGCAGGATGATGCGGGCCTTGACGGTGCGGGTCGCCGGGTTGACGTCGGGAAGGATGGCGTCGACCTTGCCGGCAAGGGGGCTGGCCGTGCCGCCCTGCAGTACCGTGGCCGCCGCGCCGGGCCGGATGGCGCCGGCCTGGCCCTCTGGTACCTCGGCAATCACCCAAACCTGGCTCAGGTCAGCCAGGCGGAACAGCGTCATGCCCGGCGACACGGTCATGCCCTCGCGCACCGCCACCTCGGTCACGAGGCCATCGACCGGGCTGGCGATGGCAACACCGGGCTGCGGCTTGCCGGATCTTTCGACCGCACTGACCTGGCCCGGCGTCATGCCTGCCTGCAGCATGCGATTCCTGGCAGCACTGCGCAGGTCGTCCAGATGCTCGCTCGCTGCCATGCGTGACACGGCCAGGTATTCCTCTTGCGCCGCGACCCAGTCGGGCGAGTACAGGGTGACCAGCGCCTGTCCGCGCCGGACCGGGTCAAGGGTGGCCCGGACCGCGACGTGCTGCACAAAGGCGTTGGTGCGCGCCTGGATGACCTGCACGCTGCGTTCGTCGATGGCGACATTGCCGGGCACCTGTAGCATCGCGGCCAGCCGTCCAGGCTTTGCCTCGGTGGTGCGAATGCCGAGGTTTTGCGCGACATGGCTGTCGACGGTGACACCGCTGCCGCTGCCATCGCCGTCCGCGTAGACCGGCACCAGTTGCATCTCCATGAAGGGAGATTTGCCCGGCTTGTCGAAGCGCTGGCCCGGCACCATGGGATCGTGCCAGTACAGGATCTTCCTGCCGGTCTTCGGATCGATGTCGCCGGCCTTGAGCACGGTGGATTGCGCGCCAGCCGTGCTCGACGGTTGCGCAGTCTGTGTGCCGCGCGTGAACCCGAAGTGGTAAGCGCCGTAGAGGGCGATGCCGGCGACGACCAGCCCGGCTGCTGCTGCAATGATGTGCTTCTTCATTTTGCCTCCCTCACTGCGGCTTCGGCCTGGGCGGTAGGCAATGGCACCAGGTAGTTCAGGTCCGCCCACAGCTTCGCGGTCTTTGCCTCAAGCAGCAGGCGATCCATGGCGGTGTCGATGGCGCGATGGTTGGCTTCGGCGACCGCCGCCAAGGTGCCCGTGCTGGCGCGGTAGGCCGTCAGTGCCGCATCCGCCTGTGCCCGCGCGAGCGGCAAGGTCTTGTCGTCGTAGCGCCGCAGCCGGTCAAGGTTGCGCTGCAGCTCGGCCAGCCTGGCGCCGACCATGGCCTGGGTATTGCGCCGGACCATTTCCAGCCTGGCCCGCGCGTCATTGGCCTGCGCCAGCCGCGCACTGATTTCGCGGTCCTGGCGGTTGCCCCGGTCCCACGGCAATGGGAAGCTGACATTGAGCGAGCCCATGTTCGAGTAGGCCGAGCCGCGCTGGCTGTACATCAGCTCGACCGTCACGTCCGGCTTGCGGGCTTCCGTTGCCACCTGGATTTCCGATTCGGCCAGCGCCACGTCGCGCTGCGCAGCCGACAGTTCGGGCACGGCCTCGAACTCGCCCCTGGCGAGTTGCCGGGCGCCCGGCGGCACTTCAAGCGGTGGCCGCTCCGACAGCGGGCGCCGCGCAGCGGCGCCGACCCAGCGCTCCAGGTTCAGCGTGGCCGTTGCCAGCGCGGCGCGGTTCTCGTCCTCGCGGTCGTGCAGCTTCTGGATTTCCAGCTCCATCGCCAGTACCTCCGCACGCGAGCCGCGCCCGCCGCGGTAGGCCGCGGTGGCGGCCTGCAGCGCCAGTTCAAGCGGATGGCCGTGATGGCCGAGCAGCACGCCGGCCTGCTCCGCATACCACCGGTCGAGCCAGGCATTGACCGCATTGCGCTGCACGCCTGCCAGCCCCACTGTGCGCTGCGCGTCGGCAGCGGCGGCTTCGGCTTCGAAGCGCGCGGCCCTGGCGCGGCGCTTGTCCGCGCGCGTGAATTCCTGCATCACCGAGATCGAGCGCATGGTCATGGAATCCCGGCTTAGCGAGAACGCGTCCGAGCCGTTGACCGGCACGTTGTTGACGCCGAGCTTGAGCACGGGATCCGGCAGGCGGCCGGCGGCGACGGCCATTTGCCCGGCGGCCTCCACGGCGCCGCGCGACGATTCGGCGTCGCCGGCATGGGCGCTCGCGATCGCGACGGCTTCCTCAAGGGAGAGGGAAGGGGCGGATTGCCCGGGCGCGCCTTGCGGCGCAGCCAGGCCGATTGCGGGCGCGCTGAGCAGCGCCACGGTCAGGTGACGTAGAAAAAGCATAAAGCCTCCAGGGACGACGACTGCTGCCCGCATGGAAGCAGGCAGCACCAGGTGACGTCGAGCCGGAGGCTAAGTCTGGAAACTGCAGTGAAGGACGGTGAGGGGAGGCGGTGCGCGCGCCTCTGCCTCGGCGCGCAGCGCAACGCGAACCTCCGCCAGGACCACGCGCGTTGGCTCAAGCACGCGCATCAGCACCGGCATGAAGGCCGGAAGCTGCGGCGAAGCATGGTCGGCGTTCCTGGAATCGGCCTGGCAATGCGCCAGGCAAAGCCCGCTCTGGTCGATGTCCTGCTGGGTGTCGCTGGCGGCCATATCGGCGCAGGATTCGGTCATCGCCGCCATCGTGCCGCTGTGTTCCGCCTGGTAGCGGCTGCCGGTACAGGCGTACGCCGCCACTGCCAGCTGGGCTGCCAGGAAGACAACGAGGAGGAAGCCGGCGAACCATGGCCGGCGATGCGATTTGCTCACGAGAGCGGTGCCTGTTTTGGCGACAATATATCAGTGTTCGGCGCCACCAGGCAGCATCGCTACTGCGGCAGCTTGCCGCACAGGTGGGCTGTTCGCGAACATAGCGAACGGCCTGATGCTGCACTTTCGCATGTTTTCCTGCAGCGGCAACGATGCCGTCCTGTGACACGTCACGGTGCCGAAATATTCGTCGTGCATCCTCCCGCCAAAACCAACGGGGAGGAAATATGAGGCGTCTTTCAATACTGGCAGCCCCGCTGCTGGCGCTGGCCGTGGCGTCGTGCGGCAGCGATGATGACAACAATGCGCCGGTCACGCAGCCGCCGGCTGCCGGCAGCACCGCGCCGACGAAGAACGTCGTGTTCTTCCTTGGCGACGGCATGGGCATGACGACCATGACCGCGGCGCGGATCTACAAGGTCGGCGAGGATGGGGACCTGACCATGGATACGCTCCCCGAGAGCGGGTTTATCCGGACCTATTCGAACAACGCGCAGGTGACCGACAGCGCGCCGTCGATGGCGGCCTACATGACCGGCGTCAAGATGAACAACGAAGTCATCTCGATGACGCCGGAGACCAATGCCTTCGACGCCAGCGGCAAGGACTACCTGTCCGGCGCGGACAGCACCTGCCCGGCTTCCGGCAACGGCCAGAGCGTGCCGACGCTGCTAGAGCAGATGAAGGCGGCAGGCTACGGCACCGGCGTGGTCACCACCACCCGCATCACGCACGCAACCCCCGCCACGACCTACGCGCACGTGTGCCACCGCGACGCCGAGAACACCATCGCCGCGCAACTGGTGCCGCACGGCGCTGGCTACAACAGCGCGCTTGGCGATGGCGTCGATGTGATCTTCGGCGGCGGCCGCAAGCACTTCCAGAACAAGGCCGCGGGCGGCGCCCGCACCGACGGCCGCGACCTGGTTGGCGAGCTGACCAAGGCCGGCTATGCCTACGTTTCCAGCAAGGCCGAGTTCGACAAGATCGACGCCGCCAGCGCGAAGAAGGTGGCAGGGCTGTTCACGTCCAGCCATATGGCCTACGACCTGGACCGCGTGCCCGGCGATGAACCGAGCCTGGCGGAGATGACCGGCAAGGCCATCGACGTGCTTGCCGCGAAGAAGAAGGGTTTCTTCCTGATGGTGGAAGGCGGCCGCATCGACCACGCATTGCATGAAACCACCGCGCGCAAGGCGCTGCAGGACACCGTGGCCTTCGACACCGCGATCAAGACCGCGATCGACAAGCTCAACGTGATCGACCCGGGCCTGAAGAACACGCTGATCGTCGTCACCGCCGACCATGACCACACGCTGGTGCTGAACGGCTACGCCAAGCGCACCGGCCCCACCAGCGACAGCAACCCCGGCGTGCTGGGCCTGCTGAAGAACTACGTGACCGGCGCACTGTCCACGGACTCCGGCGGCAATCCGTTCACCATCATCGGTTTCGGCACCGGCGAGAACCGCCCGGCCACGCGCACCGCGCTGACCGATGCACAGGTCTACGACAAGAGCTATCACCAGGAAGCCGCGATCCCGACGGCGGCGGGTGGCGAGACCCATGGCGGCACCGATGTCTTTATCGGCGCACTGGGCAACGGTGCCGAATCCTTCACCGGTGTGATGGACAACACCGACGTGTTCGGCCTGATCAAGACGGCCATCGGCCTCTAAGCCACTATCGCTGACGGAATAACGCCATGAAACTCATCATTCGTACCGGCCTGTCCGCACTTGCGGCTGCCTGCGCCTGCATTGCTCTCCCTGCGCAAGCCGCGGGCGAGGCCAAGAATGTCATCTTCTTCCTGGGCGACGGCATGGGCCCGACCACCGTCACCGCTTCGCGCATCTACAAGTATGGCGAGACCGGCAAGCTCAACATGGAGTCGCTCAAGCGCACCGCGCGCGTGAAGACGTATTCGAACGACGCGCAGACCACCGACAGCGCACCGTCGATGGCGGCCTACATGACCGGCGTGAAGATGAACAACGAGGTCATCTCGATGTCGGCCGATACCAAGGCCAGCGACGGCACCGGCAAGGCCTATGTGACCAGCGCCGGCGACAGCACCTGTCCCAGCGGCAACGGCGCGCCGGTCGTGACCGTGCTGGAACTGGCCAAGGCCGCCGGCAAGTCGGTCGGCGCGGTGACCACCACGCGCGTGACCCACGCGACGCCGGCGGCCACTTTCTCGCACGTCTGCCACCGCGACGGCGAGAACAATATCGCCGCGCAGGCAACGCCCGGCAACGCCGGCTACAACACCGCGCTCAAGGATGGCCTGGACGTGCTGCTTGGCGGCGGCCGCCGCCAGTTCCTGCCCAACAGCGTCACGGGTGGCAAGCGCACCGATGGCGTCGACCTGACCACGCAGTTCCCGGGCTACACCTACGTGACCACCGGCACCGCGTTCAAGGCCGTTGACCCGGCATCCACCAGCAAGCTGCTCGGCCTGTTCAACATGGACCACCTCAACTACGAGCTGGACCGCGTCAAGAACAATGTCGACGAGCCCAGCCTGGCCGACATGACCGAGAAGGCCATCCGCATCCTGCAGAAGAACGGCAACGGCTATTTCCTGATGGTGGAGGGCGGCCGGATCGACCATGCGCTGCATGGCACCAACGCCAAGCGCGCGCTGGAAGACACGATCGCGTTTGACGATGCCATCAAGCGTGCGCTGTCGATGGTGGACCTGTCGAACACGATGATCGTGGTCACTGCCGACCACGACCATACGATGACGATCAACGGCTACTCGCATCGCGGCAACCCGATCCTGGGCACGTCGACGGACATCAAGACCAGGCAGCCGGCCACGGCGGCCGACGGCCTGCCTTACACCACGCTGGTGTTCGGCAACGGCGGCGGTCCGCGCAAGACCCCGCGCGACAACCCCGCGCTGGTGGACACCACGGCCGACGGCTACCTGCAGGAAGTCGGCGTGAACCTCGGCTCGCCGGGCTCGGAAACCCACGGCGGCGGCGATGTGATGCTGTTCTCGACGGGGCCGGGCAATGCCGCGCTCAAGGGCACCATCGACAACACCAAGGTCTTCAGCGTCGTGAAGTCCGCGCTGGGCCTGTGATGCCGGCCGCGGCCTTGCTGCACGACTGAGTACAGGGTCTCTTGATGCCATGCGCGCGCCGGTTTGCCGGCGTGCGCATTTTCGCTTTCTGAACGGATTTCATGAAAACCAAGCAAGCCACTCCCGTCCTCGCACTGCTGCTGGTCTCGGCAGCCTTCACTGCCGTGGCGGCAGAACCGTCCAAGGCCTCCGGCCCGCTGGCGCTGCGCGTGCAGCATGAGTTGTCGGCGCTCGGGGCCGACGGCGTGCGCCGCGACATCTACTTCACCGAACGTGTCTACCGCGAGGGCGGCACGGTCTGGATCGAGCGCGAGATCCCGCACGGGGCGCACGACGAAGCCGAGCACGCCAAGGCAGACAAGGGCCACAAGCACGTGGACATGTCGGCCGCCGCGCGCTGGATCGAGCGGCAGCCGTCCGGCAAGCTGTCGGTGCGGCTGGTCAGCGACGCCATGCGCAAGACCTTCGAAGTCGGCCCGGCCGAATACGGCAACATCGGCTTCGACGGCTCATGGGCGACCGCCTACCACCTGCTGGATCCGGCAGCGCTCAAGACCATGAGCGCGAGCGGTCCTGCGCGCGGCGGTGTGCAGGAGTACCGCGCGAAGCGCGGCGATGAACAGGTGACGGTCCAGTGGGACGTGGCCGGCCAGTATCCGCGCCTGGTCCAGTCGCGCAATGCCAGCGGCACGCAGAAGAAGATCACGCGGGTGACCGCCGCTGCCTTGCCGCAACCCGCTCCGTGGAACCGCACCCGGCCCTATGCAAAAGGTGAGTACACGGATCTGATGGACTAGTCCGCGGCTATCGCAGGCGCGGTTGTCCTCTGGACAACTCGGACGACGGGCAGGGTGCCAGCGGCGCTTCGCCGGATCAGGCATTGCATCAATCCCATATTTCTAGTATTGTAGAAATATGGAAGAATATGATGTTGTCCGCTCCCTTGCAGCCTTGGCCCACGGGCTGCGCCTCCAGGTCTTCCGGATGCTGGTCGTCGCCGGCCCGGGTGGCATGACACCCGGCGCGATGGCCGAGCGGCTGGACGTGCCTGCGGCCACCCTGTCGTTCCACCTGAAGGAACTGGCACACGCCGGCCTGGTGACGCAGGAGCGGGACGGACGCAACCTGATCTACCGCGCCGCTTTCGCGCATATGAGTGCGTTGCTCGGCTACCTGACCGCCAATTGCTGCGAAGGTGTCGAGGACAAAGCGGCGGTTCCCTGCCACTGCTGATGGAGATGTTCCGATGAAGCGCTTTCACGTTCACGTCCATGTCGACGACCTTGGCAAGAGCATTGCCTTCTATTCGAAGCTCTTTGCCGCTGAACCGACGCGAGTCGAGAGCGACTACGCCAAATGGATGCTCGAGGATCCGCGCATCAACTTCGCGATCTCCACGCGCGGCCAGGGGACGGGCGTCGACCATCTCGGTTTCCAGACCGATGACGCCGCCGAGCTTGCTGAACTGAAAGCGCGCGCCGAGGCGGCCGACATGGCGCTGCTGGACCAGGGTGAAACCACCTGCTGCTATGCCCGCAGTGAGAAGCACTGGGTCACCGATCCGCAGGGCATTGCATGGGAGCACTTCCATACGCTGGGCAACGTCCCGGTATTTGGTGAAGGCAAGGCCGAAGCGGCGTCCGCCGAAGGCTCCGCCTGCTGTGCACCGCGTGCCCCGCGCGGCAAGCCGATCGGAATTGCAGTGAACTCCAACTCGTTGTGCTGCTAAGGACTCGCCATGAGCGCCAGCGTCTACAACGTTCTCTTCGTCTGCAACGGCAATTCGGCCCGTTCGATCCTGGCCGAGGGACTGATGAACCATCTTGGCCAAGGCCGCTTCCGCGGCTATTCGGCAGGCAGCCACCCGACTGGCGTGGTGAACCCGTTCGCGCTGGAAGCGCTGGAAAAGCTGGGTCTTCCGACCGGCGGGTTCCGCAGCAAGAGCTGGGACGAATTCGCGCGAGATGGCGCCCCGGCGCTCCACTTCGTGTTCACGGTGTGCGACAAGGCCGCCGGTGAACTCTGCCCGGTCTGGCCGGGCCAGCCGATGACCGCGCATTGGGGCGTGGCGGATCCTGCAGCCGGTGAAGTATCGGACGAGCGCAGGCAAAAGCTGGTCCGCGAAGCGGCGGTAATCCTCACGCGACGCATCGAGTACCTGCTCGCACTCCCCATCGATAAACTGGATGCCGTAGGCCTGCAACAGGCCGTACGGGACATCGGCCAACGCTGACTCTTTACTGTCCATGACTACAAACGTTCTGATCCTGTGCACCCACAACTCTGCCCGCAGCGTGCTGAGCGAAGGGATGCTCAACCATTGGGCCAGCAAGCTCGGCAAGGATGTGCGCGCCTTCAGCGCCGGCAGCGCACCGAGCGGGCGCCTGAACCCGTTCGCACTGGAAGCGCTGACCAGTGCCGGCGTCGACGTGAGCGGCTACCGCAGCAAAAGCTGGGACGAATTCGTCGGCGACAACGCGCCGGAAATGCGGATCGTGATCACGGTCTGCGACAGCGCCGCGGCGGAACAGTGCCCATATTGGCCGGGCAGCCCGGTCAAGGTGCACTGGGGCTATGCCGATCCGTCCAACGCCCTGGGCGGCGACGAGGGCAAGCGCCTGGCATTCGAGCTGACGCGCGAGGCCATTGGCTACCGCATGCTGCAACTGCTGGCGTTGCCGCTGGAAGGCATGAGCAATGCGCAGCTGCAGGACGCGCTCAACGCGATCGCGAAGAACTGAAGGCGCCGGAACTCCAATGAATCAGAACACAACCACCCACGCCCCCATTTCGACCAAGCCCGCCATCGGCTTCTTTGAACGCTACCTGACCATCTGGGTGGCCCTGTGCATCGTCGTCGGGATTGCGCTGGGGCAGGCGATGCCGGGCGCGTTCCAGGCGATCGGCAGCATGGAGTACGCCCAGGTGAACCTGCCGGTCGGCATCCTCATCTGGATCATGATTATCCCGATGCTGCTGAAGATCGACTTCGGCGCACTGGGCCAGGTGAAATCCCACTGGCGCGGCATCGGTGTGACGCTGTTCATCAACTGGGCGGTCAAGCCGTTCTCGATGGCGCTGCTGGGCTGGCTGTTCGTGCGGCACCTGTTTGCGCCCATGCTGCCCGCCGAGCAGCTCGACAGCTATATCGCCGGGCTGATCCTGCTGGCCGCGGCGCCGTGCACGGCGATGGTGTTCGTGTGGAGCCAGCTGTGCAAGGGCGACCCGTATTTCACGCTGTCGCAGGTGGCGCTGAACGATGCCATCATGGTGGTGGCGTTCGCGCCGGTGGTGGCGCTGCTGCTTGGCCTGTCGTCGATCACGGTGCCGTGGGATACGCTGCTGACGTCGGTGGCGCTGTATATCGTGGTGCCGGTGGCGATTTCGCAGGTGTTGCGCAAGCTGCTGCTGAGCAAGGGCGTGGCGCATTTCCAGCGGGTCGTGGGCAAGCTCGGTCCTTATTCCATCGCCGCGCTGCTGCTGACACTGGTGCTGCTGTTCGCGTTCCAGGGCCAGGCCATCATCGAGCAACCGCTGGTGATCGCGCTGCTGGCCGTGCCCATCCTGATCCAGGTGTTCCTGAACTCCGGCCTGGCGTATCTGCTGAACCGGAAACTGGGTGTGGCGCATTGCGTGGCGGGCCCGTCCTCGCTGATCGGCGCCAGCAATTTCTTCGAGCTGGCCGTGGCGACGGCCATCAGCCTGTTCGGCTTCAAGTCCGGGGCGGCGCTGGCAACGGTGGTCGGCGTGCTGATTGAAGTGCCGGTCATGCTGCTGGTGGTCAGCATCGTCAATCGGACCCAAGGTTGGTATGAAGCGGGGCGCAAGGCCTGACGCCCGCCCCAAGGCACTCCGATCCCGGCGGCCGTGATGCTCGGGCTGCCATGGCTCAGGCCGCTTCGGTCGAGACGCCGCGGCGTTTGGTGGCCGCCGGCTTGCATGCCACTTCCGGCACGCCGCAGCCCTGCGGATTGCCTTGGCAGCAATGTTCCGTCAGGAAGGCAATGAGCGCGTTCATCGTCTCGAATTGCGCCCGGTAGATCACGAACTTGCCTTCCTGCGTATTCTTGATGAGACCCGCGTGGACCAGTTCTTTCAGATGGAAGGACAGCGTCGCGGGTGCGACACCCAGCGCTTCGCGGATCCGGCCCGCGCTGACGCCGTCCGGGCCGGCCTGGACCAGCAAGCGGAAGATCGCCAATCGGGAATCCTGGGCAAGTGCAGCGAGCGCTGCTACGGCGGTTTCATTCTTCATTGGTCGAACTGTAGAGGTACTGGCGCGGTCCGCGCAAGTCAGGTGCCGTCGAATTCAACTATTCTGATTGGATCCTGCTTCCGGCGCCCGCCGCCGCGGCGGTTCCCGCTTCGGGGTCTTGTGGCGCCAACGATTCCTTCAAGGAGAACCACAATGCGTGTCATGGTGATGGTGAAGGCCACGAGCGAATCAGAAAGCGGCAAGATGCCAAGCACGGAGTTGCTTGCGGCAATGGGCAAGTTCAATGAAGAGCTCGTCAAGGCGGGCGTCATGCTTGCGGGCGAGGGCTTGCACCCTAGCGCAAGGGGAAAGCGGGTGCGCTTTTCGGGCGATCAGCGGACTGTGACGGACGGGCCGTTCCCGCAGACCAGCGAACTCGTTGCCGGGTTCTGGTTGTGGCAAGTCGAGTCAATGGATGAGGCTGTCGAATGGGTCAGGCGCTGCCCCAATCCCATGGAAAGCGAGTCCGAAATCGAAATTCGCCCGCTGTTCGAGGTCGAGGACTTCGGTGCTGAATTCACGCCAGAACTGCGGGAGCAGGAAGAGCGGCTGCGCGCTGAAGTTGAAGGGCTTGCGAACAAGGCGCGCTGACGGGAGCCCAAACGCACAGGGCAAGGCGGTTGCCTCGCCGCCCAACGCTGGTTCTTTCGGCGTTGTCCATCTCCACGGCATGGAGCACCGTAGACCTGGATGTCCTCTTGCGGGGCGCGCCGAATGCAAAAGGTGTGCGCGTCCATCGACCGTAGTCATCTCTTGGCGGCTGACCTCGCCCCTGAAGGCGATGTCTCATTGGCGGCCAACTGATCCTGGACCGAGGCGCGTTGGCCTTTGAGCACAGTCCCGTGCTTCCTTGGCCTTGACCTTCCAACGATGGGAACCTCTAGGCTGGGGTCATCAGGCGTGACATGGACGTCCCACCGCGAATGGCCGTCGTCTTCGCATCATGAGCGTGTCATGAAGGTAAAAGGCACGCCGGATGACGCAGTGGATGCCCGGCCCGACAACTGAAGGAAGCAGCCAGGATGAACAGGACAAGCAACGAACGCGATGCAACCGAGCCTGGCCGCCACAGCGCCGGTGCACATGGCTCGACTCAGGACCAGTCCGGTCCTGTTCATCACGAGCATGCGCATCACCATGACCATGTTCATGAACCGGCTGGCACTGGAGCCGGGGCGGCGCAGCCCGCTGCCGAGGGAACGATTTATACCTGTCCCATGCACCCGGAGATCCGCCAGGATCATCCCGGCAACTGCCCCAAGTGCGGCATGGCGTTGGAACCGTTGTTGCCGGAACTGGATGAAGGCGAGAACCCCGAGCTGGTGGATTTCCGTCACCGCTTCTGGTGGACGCTACCGCTCACCGGTGTGGTGTTCGTCATGGCCATGTTCGGGCATCGTCTTGGCTGGATGGAGGTGTCGACCCAGAGCTGGGTCGAGCTTGCGCTGGCGACGCCTGTGGTGCTGTGGGCAGGCTGGCCGTTCTTTGTGCGGTGTTTCCACTCGATCGTCAACCGTAGTCCGAACATGTGGACGCTGATCGGAATCGGCACCGGTGCGGCCTATGTCTACAGCGTCATTGCGACCGTCATACCTGGCGCATTTCCGCAGGTGTTCGCCGAGCATGGCCGTATCGGTGCCTACTTCGAGGCAGCGGCGGTGATCATTTCCCTCACGCTGCTGGGTCAGTTGCTTGAACTCAAGGCCCGCTCCCAGACTTCCGCCGCCATCAAGTCGCTGCTGGGACTGGCGCCCAAGACGGCGCGGCGTATCGGTCCCGACGGCGCCGAAGAGGACGTGCCGCTCGCCCATGTCCACGTGGGCGACCTGCTGCGCGTGCGGCCCGGCGAGAAGGTGCCGGTCGATGGCGTGGTAACGGAAGGCACCAGCGCGGTCGACGAATCGATGATCACTGGCGAGCCCATTCCGACCACCAAGCGCGTCGGCGACCGCGTCATCGGCGCCACGATGAACACTTCGGGCAGCCTTGTCATCCAATCCGAAAAGGTCGGCTCCCAGACCGTGCTGTCCCAGATTGTCCAGATGGTGGCGCAAGCGCAGCGATCGAAGGCACCGATGCAGCGGATGGCCGACCAGGTTGCCGGCGTCTTCGTCGTCGGTGTCATCGGCATTGCGGTGCTGACCTTTGTCGCGTGGGGACTCTTCGGCCCCGAGCCGAGCTGGGTGTTCGGACTGATCAATGCCGTCGCGGTGCTGATCATCGCATGTCCGTGCGCGCTGGGTCTCGCCACGCCGATGTCCATCATGGTTGCAAGCGGGAAGGGCGCTTCCAGCGGCGTGCTGTTCCGCGACGCCGCTGCAATCGAGAACCTGCGCAAGATCGATACTCTGATTGTCGACAAGACCGGGACGCTTACCGAGGGTCGGCCGGCTTTTGAGCGCGCGATCGGCACCAATGGCTATGCCGAGGAGGACATGCTGCGGTTAGCTGCCAGCCTGGATCAGGGCAGCGAGCATCCCCTGGCTGCCGCGATTGTTGCAGCAGCCCGTGAGCGCGGCCTGCAGTTGGAAAAGCCGGAGGGCTTCGAGTCGAGCTCCGGGATTGGGGTAAGAGGCAAGTTGGGAGGCAGCAAGGTCGCGATCGGGAATACTGCGCTCATGGAAGCCGAAGGCGTTCCCATCGATCCGCTCGTGGCGCAGGCCGATGAGCTGCGGGCGCAAGGCGCCAGCGTGATGTATCTTGCCGTCGATGGCAAGCTTGCTGGCCTGCTCGCCGTTTCGGATCCGGTCAAGGCCACCACGCCGGAGGCGCTGGCGCATCTCAGGGGAGAAGGTATCCGTGTCGTGATGGCGACCGGCGACGGGATTGCGACGGCGAAGGCGGTGGCCGGGAAACTTGGCGTTGACGAGTTCCACGGCGAGGTGAAGCCGGCGGACAAGCTTGAACTTGTCAGTTCGCTGCAACAGGCAGGCGCGGTGGTGGCGATGGCGGGCGACGGCATTAACGATGCGCCGGCGCTGGCGAAGGCCGACGTCGGTATTGCCATGGGCACGGGCACTGATGTCGCGATGAACAGCGCTCAGGTCACGCTGGTCAAGGGGGATTTGCGCGGGATTGCCCGTGCCCGGAAACTCTCGCAAGCGACCATTCGAAACATGAAGCAGAACCTCGGTTTTGCGTTCGTTTATAACGCATTGGGCGTTCCGCTGGCGGCGGGCGTTCTGTATCCAATGACAGGCCTGTTGTTGTCGCCCATGATTGCGGCGCTGGCGATGAGCCTGAGTTCTGCCTCGGTCATTACCAATGCGTTGCGGCTCAGGAAGGCTGCGACGTGAGGCATACCGGCAGCTCGGGCTGCCCTGTGTGGCCGCTCAGGGCCCATTTCCATTTTCCCCTTGCTGTATTCAGAGATCCGTTCCAAGCGTCTGGGGTGAAGTGCGCCCTACACATGTCATGCACTGCAACATTTCTGCGTAAGCACATGTAAATTTAGAGACGTACGGCGCACTTTTATTGTCATGTTTTAAAGACTTTTTGGGTATATACCTAGGGATCAAATTAGAGGAAACCCTCTAGGATTCGCACTCGGATGCTGCGCTGCAGGATTGGTGGCCCTGCCAATCCGGAAGCCAAACCGAAGCGGATTCACGTTGCAAACTGTTGCGCGAATCCGTTCGATCAATCCACAGGAGATTTTGCATGTCCCCTTTTATGCCCGAGCAATTTGCTGCAGCGCAAAAGTCCAGTCTGAACCAACTGTTCGCGCTGACGAACATGGCTTTTGACGGCTTCCAGAAGTTGACCGAGTTGAACCTGCAGGCAGTCAGGACGACGCTTGCCGAAGGCCAGGGCAATATCGAAGCGGTGCTGGCCGGAAAGGACCTGCGTGAAGTGTTCGCCGTGCAGGGCAATCTGGCACAGCCTGCCGCGGAGAAGGCGGTTGCATATGCACGCCATGTGTACGAAATCGCATCGAACACGCAGGTGGAACTGACCAAGGCAGTCGAGGGCCAGTACGAACAGCACAACCGCAATGTGCAAGCCTTCGTTGACAACTTCGTGAAGAACGCGCCAGCCGGGTCTGAAGCGATCACCGCGCTGCTGCAATCGAGCGTTGCAGCCGCCAGCAGCACCTTTCAATCCTTCCAGGACGCCGCGAAGCAGACGGCTGAAGTCGCCAAGGCCAACTTTGCCAAGACTGCCGCAGCGGCCTCCGGCGCGGCCCAGCAGGCGGCGCCCCGCGCTTCCAAGCAATAACGGCGTGCGGCTGGCCAAGCAGGCCAGGCCAGCGCGCTGAACATAGATCGCAGGCTTGCAGGCCACAGCACTGCGACGCCAATCTTCCCGCATCGGTATACAAGCTGGGCCCGGAGTCATCCGGCCCGGCTCGCCCTCGCTTTGTCCGCGCCAGGGCAGCGGGAATGTGCTCGGGACAATCAGGCAAGAGCCCGTCCCGGCAAGGCAGGGGTCTTTCAACTTTACGAGAATGAAGCAGGCAGGATGATGAAGAAAATTGCACTGGTAACAGGTGGTATGGGTGGGCTGGGAGAAGCCATCAGCATCAAGCTGCACGACGCAGGCTATGCGGTGGTGGTGACGCACTCGCCGGGCAATGCGACCGCCCAGGACTGGCTTGCCGCGATGGCCGCCGGCGGCCGCGAGATGCGTGCCTACGAGGTGGATGTATCCGACTACGATGCCTGCCAGGCTTGCGCGGCGCAGATCCTGGCTGACGTAGGCCGCGTGGATATCCTGGTGAACAACGCCGGCATTACCCGCGACATGGCCTTCAAGAAGATGGACAAGCCGAACTGGGACGCCGTGATGCGGACCAATCTCGACTCGGTGTTCAATCTCACCAAGCCGCTTTGCGAAGGCATGGTCGAACGCGGCTGGGGACGCATCATCAACATCTCATCGGTCAACGCATCCAAGGGCGCCTTCGGCCAGACCAACTATGCCGCCGCCAAGGCCGGGATGCACGGCTTCACCAAGTCGCTGGCGCTGGAAGTGGCAAGGAAGGGCGTGACCGTCAACACCGTCTCTCCGGGCTACCTTGCCACCAAGATGGTCAACGCCGTGCCCAAGGAAATCATGGAGACCAAGATCCTGCCGCAGATTCCGGTCGGCCGCGTCGGCAAGCCGGAAGAAGTCGCAGCGCTGATTGCCTACCTGTGCTCGGAGGAAGCGGCCTACGTGACCGGGTCCAATATCGCCATCAATGGCGGGCAGCACATGCAGTAAGGGTGCTGGGCCAGGCGCCGCCAGGCGCGGCGCGGGCCCGTTGCAGCCGCACCGGCCCGCGCCGCATCGAACCCAGGTCGGCGCGGTTGCCTTGCAGGCGCTGCGACAGCAACTGGTCCTCGATTTGGGCGACGTTCGACGTTAGCACTGCACGATGATGGTTGGGGGCGGGCCGGATGCCTACCAGCCAAAGCGATAGTCCCTGGTCGGATGCAGCCACCACTTTCCGTTCCCGGGCAGTTCCAGCACCTGGTGGTGGAACTTCAGCAGCGTGGGCCGGTGGCTGACGCTGACAAGCGTCGACTGCATGTCGGCCAGCAACTGGTACATGGCTTCCTCATTGCTGATATCCAGGGCACTGGTCGCTTCGTCCAGCATGACATAGCGCGGCTTTGACAGCAGTACGCGGGCGATGGTCAGCCGCTGCTGCTCGCCAAGGGACAGGACTTTGCCCCAGTCCACTTCCGTGTCCAGGCCGCCAAAGCGGCCAGCGATGTCCTTCAGGTTGACCGCTTCCAGCAGCTTCAGAAGCTCCTCGTCGGGGATCCGCTGGCCGATGTGGTTCGGGTATAGCAACTGGCTGCGCAGGCTGCCGACCACCATGTAAGGATGCTGCGGCAGGAACAGCATTTCCTGCGGCATTGGCCGCACGATGCATCCCGTGCCGTTGTTCCACAATCCGGCGATCGCGCGCATCAGCGAACTTTTGCCGCCGCCGCTGGCGCCGACGATAAGAAGGCCCTCTCCCGGGTTGACCGACAGCGTCAGGTCGGTGACCAGCGTTCGCTCCTGATTCGGCGTGCGCAAGGTCACATGTTCCAGCGCCAGGCGGGAGTCATGGATGGACTCGATCGTGGTGGCCGGCTTCACGGAGGCTGCTGCCGTCCCGGTCAGCGAGATGGAGAATGTGTCCAGTCGATCCAGCCCCGCCACGAAGCGGCTCAGGTCTTCAAAGTTGTCGACGATCACGGTCAGCGCGTTCAGGATGGCGGCGAACGCGCCGGCCGCCTGGATGGCGCTGCCGACTTCAAGCTCGCCGGAAAGCACGCGTGAAGCGACGATGGCGCTGGGCAGCAGGATGGTCAGGAAGCCATAGGCATACTGGAACATGTTCAGGCTCAGCTGCCACTTGATGAGCCGGTCGAAATTCTGGAAGGCCTTGCCAAAACGGCCTCTCACATGGGATGACTCCAGCGCCTCGCCGCGATAGAAAGCGATGGACTCGGCGTTCTCACGCACCCGGATCAGGCTGAAGCGGAAATCCGCCTCCCGCCTTAGCTGGAAGAAGTTCAGGCCGATCAGGACGCGGCCGAAGAAGAAGATGGAGACAAATGTACCGGCGATGGCATAAATGACAAGAAAGTAGACCAGCTCCCTTGAGATCGACCACAGGACGGCGCTGAAGGCGATGAGCTGCAGCAGCGCGCCGATACCGATTGAAAGGAAGAACAGGGATTGCCGCGTGAAGGTATTGATGTCCTCGGCGATGCGCTGGTCCGGATTGTCGATCGCGGCATCTGAATTGAGCTTGTAGTAGACCCGGCCCTTGAAATACCCGTCCAGATAGTGATGCGTCAGCCAGCGTCTCCAGAGCAGGCTCAGCTTGTTCCTCAGGTAGTAATAGACCGCGTAGATGGGGACTGCAACCATCAGGATATAGAGACACTTCCTGATCGAGGCCCAGAAACGATCCGCGTCTTGCGCTGCCAGGGCCGAGGTGAATTCACCGGTTTGCTGGACGATCAGTACCTCGGTCTGGGTCTGGCCCAACAGCAGCAGGATCAGCAGGACCAGCAAGCCGGAGGCTTTCCATTTTTCCCGCGAGAACCAGTAAAGTTTTGCAATGGCCCAGTATCGGGTCCACACATGCCGGGTGGAAGTGACGGGACGTTTCCCTGGGGACGAAGTGGTGCCGGTGACCCGCGACTCAGGAACGGCGCTCATATCCCATCTCCCAGCACTAACCGGATTGCATACTCGCCACATGGCCCGGCACGGGACACGTGGGAGAACGGCAGAAGACTATTAATGAAATATAGGCTAGCAGCATCGATGCCTGGCTGATTCGTGGTCCCTGCCCGCAGTCAAGGACCCGACCCCGGACAGGCGAGCGGAGATCTGGCTTGACGCGCGCCCGGAACCTGATTCCAATCCGGAAGTGACCTTTCCGCTATGACAGCCCCTCCGCATGGACCGCTTCGACGCGCTGCAACTCTTTACCCGGATCGTGGAACTGGGCTCCTTCACCGGCGCCGCCAGCGCGCTGGACATGCCACGCGCCACCGCCACGCACGCCATCAAGGAACTTGAGGCCCGCGTCGGCGCGCGCCTGCTGGAGCGCACCACGCGCCAGGTGCGCCCCACGCTGGACGGGCAGGCGTTCTATGAGCGCAGCAAGCGCGTGCTGCAGGACCTGGAAGACGCCGAGACCTCGCTCAGCACGCAGGTGGCCAACCCGCGCGGCACGCTGCGGCTGGACCTGCATGGCACCCACGCCACCATGATCATCCTGCCGCGCATCGGCGAGTTCCGGGAGCGCTATCCGCATATCGACCTGATCGTCAGCAGCGGCGACCGGCTGGTCGACCTGGTCGGGGAGGGCATCGATTGCGTGGTGCGTGCCGGCCAGCCGCGCGATTCCTCGCTGGTGGCCCGGCGGCTGGCGGAAATGCCGGAGGTGCTGTGCGCCAGCCCCGCATACCTGGCCGCGCATGGCAAACCGGAACACCCGTCGGAGCTGGCACAGCACATCGGCGTGGGATTCTTCTCGCGCAACCATGACCGCCGTTATCCCTTCACGCTGACCGTCGATGGCGAGGTGCAGGAGTTCAAGGCGCGCGGCTGGATCTCGGTAAGCGATGCCGAGTGCTATACCAGCGCGGCGCTGGCCGGCTGCGGCCTGATCCAGGTGCCGCGCTTCCGCGTGGAAGAGCACCTGCGCGCGGGACGGCTGGTGCCGGTGCTTGAGGCCTGGCCCTGCCCGGACTTGCCGGTGTCGGCGCTGTATCCGTTCCACCGGCAGCTGGCACCGCGGGTGCGGGTGTTTGTCGATTGGGTGGCGGGGTTGTACGTGGAGCGGTTCGGGCCGCTCCGGGGCGCGGCCTGAGGCATCAACACGGCGCAATCAGGCCGCCGCGGGGCGCGGCAGCGGCCGTGCCGGCGCGGGTGCGGCTTGCGCCGGCTCGCTGACCGGCAGTGTCATGCCGATCCGGATCGCGTCCGCCTGCACCTGCGCGAACACGCTGCCGCCGTGCATGGTGGCGATTGCCTTGACGATGGCCAGCCCCAGTCCGTGGTTCTGCCGGCTGTCGCTGCGCGCGGCGTCGGCGCGGTAGAAGCGATCGAACAGCCGCTCGGGCCGGATCGTGTGCAGGCGATCGGATTCATTGCGCACGGCGATGGTCAGCGTGTCCGCCGATTGCGCGATCGTGACCGTCACCGGCCGCCCGGGCCGGCCGTGCTGCAGGGCGTTGCTCATCAGGTTGGTCAGCGCGCGCTGCAGCAGCGAGACGTTGACGCGCACGCGTGCATCGCCGGTCACGTGCAGCGTGGCGCCGGCTTCCTCGAACAGCATGTCGAGGAAGTCCGCGCTGCGCCGGACTTCCTGGGCGACCGAGACCTCGACCAGGTCGCGCGCCAGCGCCCCGCGGTCGGACTGCGCCACGAACAGCATGTCGATCACGATGCGGCTCAGGCGCTCCAGGTCTTCCAGGTTGGACTGCAGGATCTCTTCAAGCTGTTCGGTGCTGCGCGGGCGCGACAGCGCCACCTGGGTCTGGCCGATGACATTGCCCAGCGGCGTGCGCAGTTCGTGCGCGACGTCGGCATTGAAGGCGGATAGCTGCTGGTAGGCGTCCTCGAGCTTGTCGAGCGCGCCGTTGAAGGCATGCACCAGGCCGCCCAGCTCGGCGGGCAGGTCGGCGTCGGGCAGGTGCTCCAGCTGCTTGGGGTCGAGCGCGCCGGCATGTTGCGACAGGCGCTCGATCGGCGCCAGGCCGGACTTGGCAATGCGCCAGCCAAGCAGGCTCACCGCGATCACGCCGAGCACCGACGACACCACCAGGGCGATGCCAAGCGTGCGGCTGGTCTCGAAGAATGCCGCCTGGTCCACCGCGACCGCGAGCGCCACCTCGGGGCGATCATTCAGCGCCGGGATGCGGCGCTTCAGCATCAGGAAGCGGTGGTCGCCGAACTCCACCGCCCACACGTCGGGTGCGCGCGGGCTGGTGTCGGCCTCGCGCGGGAAGGGCTCGCCGTAGTCGAAGCGGCGGTCGGTACTTTCGACAAAGTAGCGCACGCTGTGATCGGCCGGCGTCAGGGTGCGCAGCATGGCGGCAAAGTGCTCCCATTGCTTTTCGGTGCCCAGGCCCGCGGCCTTGGTGCCGGCCAGGTCGAAGCGGGCGCGGATCTCTCCGAGCTGGCGCTTTTCCAGTTCCACGCACTGCACGCGGTACAGCACCATGCCGGTGACGGTGAAGACCAGGGCTGCCGCCAGCCCGAACATGGCGGCCAGCCGCGCCGCGATCGAGCGTTGCCGGTTCATGCGCTCAATCCGTCGCGGTGCTCCAGCACGTAACCCATGCCGCGGATGGTATGCAGCAGCTTGGCTTCGCCGGGCCAGTCCAGCTTGGCGCGCAAACGCTTGACCGCAACTTCGACCACGTTGGTGTTGCAGTCGAACGAGATGTCCCAGACCAGTTCCGTGATCGCGGTCTTGGACACGATCTGCGCCTGCCGCCTGGCCAGCACCGACAACAGCGTGAATTCGCGTGCGCTCAGTTCCAGGCGCCGCGTGCCGCGCGTGGCGCGCCGCGACAGCAGGTCGATGCGCAGATCGCCCACGGTCAGCTGCGACGGCTCAGTCTGCCGGCCGCGCCGCGTCAGCACGTTGAGCCGCGCCAGCAGCTCCAGAAAAGAGAAGGGCTTGGACAGGTAGTCGTCGGCGCCGGCATCGAAGGCATTGAGGCGGTCATCCAGGTCGTCGCGCGCGGTCAGCATCAGCACCGGGGTCTGCTGCTCGCGGCGCAGGGACTTCAGCACCGAGACGCCATCCAGCGCGGGCAGCATCACGTCGAGCACGATCGCGTCGTAGGGCTCGGTACAGGCCAGGTGCAGGCCGTCCACGCCGTTGTGCGCGGTATCGACTACGTAGCCATTCTCGGACAGGCCGCGGCGCAGGTAATCGACCGTCTTGATCTCATCTTCGACCAGCAAGAGTTTCATTGGTCCAATCCTCGGAATCTAAACAATATAGAAGATGTGTGCGGCTCCAACCTGTCAATCCTGTCAGTTTCCCGGTGCCGCACCGAAGCTGTGCAGCCAGGCCTTGCGGCGCGCGCTCCGCAAGCATGACAGGAGCACGTGCCGCTTTTGTTCACACTGGTGGAAAAGACTGTTTGAAGACGCGCCGCCGCTCCAGCCTGACGCAATTGTCAGCGTTGCGTCAGGGTGGCGTCGGCTGCGCTCCCTAGACTCCATGCGTGCCCGGCCGGGCCGGTTTTCCCACTTGCACAGGAGTCCTTCCATGACCTCACCCAAGCGATCCCACCACCACGACAGCACAGGCCACCGTTCCGCGCTGCTGCGCGCCCTGATCCCGACCTTGCTGATGATGGTCGGCGCAAGCATTTCGTTGTCGGCCAAGGCTGCACCGCGGGCCGTTGACCCGTATACCGATGGCGCGGCCAGCGCGGCGACAGCCAAGGGCCGCTTCGATGTGTACAGCGACGGCGCCCGGGTGCGTGAACCGCGCGACACGTACACGGACGGCGCGCGCAGCGAGCCACGGCCCGCTGACGCGAACGGCTGAGCCCCGCAGCCCACCAACACCCATGCAGCCATCACGGCCTGCCATTAGGCGTGGCAGCGCCCGGCACCGCCGCCAGGGGCCGGCGATAGCGGGACAGCCGGTCCAGCGCGAGGTAGACCACTGGCGTGGTGAAGAGCGTCAGCGCCTGGCTGAGCAGCAGGCCGCCTACCACGGCCACGCCCAGCGGCTGGCGCAGTTCCGCGCCGGTGCCGAAGCCCAGCATCAGCGGCACCGCGCCCAGCAATGCGGCCAGCGTGGTCATCATGATCGGGCGCAAGCGTGTGAGCGCCGCCTCGTAGATCGCCTGGCCGGCGCTGATGCCGCGGGTGCGCTGCGCCGCCAGCGCAAAATCGATCAGCAGGATGCCGTTCTTCTTGACGATGCCGATCAGCAGGATCACGCCGATCAGCGCCATGATGGAAAAGTCGAACCCGCCCAGCCACAGCAGCGCGAGCGCGCCAATGGCCGCCGACGGCAGCGTGGACAGGATCGTCAGCGGATGCGCCAGGCTTTCGTAGAGCACGCCAAGGATGATGTAGACCGCCAGCAGCGCCGCCAGGATCAGCCAGGGCTGCCCGGCCAGGGCCTCCTGGAACGCCTGGGCCGAACCCAGGAACGTGCCCTGGATGGCGGCCGGCATGCCGATGCGCTGCCGTACCTGCTCCAGCCGTGCCACCGCATCGCCCAGCGGTGCGCCCGGCGCGAGGTTGAAAGACAGGTTGACCGCAGGGAGCATGCCGTGGTGCAGGATCGAGACCGGCCCGGCGCCCGGCGGCGCGATGCTCGCCACCGCGGCGAGCGGCACCATCTCGCCCGACAGCGGGGATCGCAGGCGGAACGACTGCAGCGTCTCGATATGCCCGCGCCCGTCGTCGTCGACTTCAAGCACCACCTGGTACTGGTTGGTGTCGGTCTGGAACTCGTTGATCTGGCGCTGCCCGAAGGCGTTGTAGAGGGCCTCGTCGATATCGGCTGAGGTGAGACCCAGCCGCGCTGCCGCCGCGCGGTCGATGCGCATGCGGATGACATTGGCGCCGAGCTGCAGGTCGCTGGACAGGTCGCGGTAGAGCGGCTCGCCTTGCAGCGCGCTGGTGAGCCGCTGCGACCACGCATAGAGCTCGGCGGTTTCGTTGCCCTTGAGCACGTACTGGTACTGGGCCCGCGGCTGCCCGGCGCCGATGTTGATGTCCTGTGCTGCGCGCAGGTAGAGCTGGATGCCCGGCACCGCGGCCAGCCTGGGCCGCAGGCGGTCGATCAGGCCGCTGGCCGAGACGTCGCGGTCGGAACGGTCGTTGAGCACGATCCAGAAGCGGCCGTTGGCCAGGGTCTGGCTGCCGCCGGTCATGCCGACCGAATGGGTGACCGTCAGCACGGCCGGGTCGGCAGCGATGATGTCGGCGAGGGCGCGATGCTTGGCGACCATGTCCGCATGGGGGATATCCGCCGCCGCCTGCGAGGTGCCCAGCACGAATGCGGTGTCCTGCAGCGGGAAGAAGCCCTTGGGGATCAGCACGAAGCCTGCCACGCTGGCGCATACCGTCAGGCCGAACACCGCCAGCACGCGCGCCTGGCGCCGCAGGCACCAGCGCAGCCCGGCTGCGTAGCGCTGCCCCAGCCACGTGGACAGGTCCGCCTGGCGCGCGCCCGTATCGTGATGCGCCTTGCGCATGGCGATGCCCGCCAGCGCGGGCGCCAGCGTCAGCGACACCACCACCGAGATCAGTATCGCCATCGCCGAGGTCAGCGCGAATTCGCGGAAGAGGCGGCCCACGACCCCGGACATGAACAGCAACGGGATAAACACCGCCACCAGCGACAGGCCGATCGACACTACCGTGGGCCCGACCTCGGCCACGCCGCGGCGCGCGGCCTCGCGCAGGCCGAGTCCGGATTCGCGGTAGCGGTGGATGTTCTCCACCACCACGATGGCGTCGTCGACGATAAAGCCGACCGCCACCACCACCGCCACCAGCGTGAGATTGTTCAGGCTGAACCCCATCAGGTACATCGCCGCGCAGGTGGCCGCCAGCGACACGCCCAGCACCGCCGTCACGATCAGCGTGGCCGACCACTCGCGCAGGAACAGCGCCATCACGCCGATCACCAGCATCACAGCGATCAGCAGGGTCAGCTCGACCTCGTGCAGCGAGGCGCGGATGGTGCGGGTACGGTCGTTCAGGATCTCCACGCGGACATCGGCGGGCAAGGCGCGCCGCAGGGACGGCAGCGCTTCGTTGATGCGATCGAAGGTCTGCACGATGTTGGCGCCGGGCTGGCGCATGACGGCGAGCGCCACGCCCGGCCGGCCATTCGGAAAGCCATTGACGTAGGCGTCTTCAGGCCCGACCGCGACCCGCGCGACGTCTTTCAGGAATACCGGGCCGCCGTTGCGCCAGGCCACGACAAGCTCGCGATAGTCGTCCGGTTCCAGCAACTGCCCATTGGTCTCCAGCGTGCTGACGCGCGCCTCGCCGTACAGCGCGCCCTTGGGCGCGTTGCGGCTGGCCGCGCGGATTGCGCCGCGGACGTCGGCCAGCGTCAGGCCCACGCCGGCCAGCGCCGCCGGCGAGGCCTGCACACGGATCGCGGGGCGGCGCAGGCCGGTGGCGTTGACCAGCCCCACGCCCGGCAGCTGCCCGAGCTGACGCACCAGCACGCGCTCGGCGTAGTCGCTGACTTCGGTCAGCGGCAGCGTGTCAGAGGTGATGCCAAGGATCGCCACCGGACTGTCCGCGGGATTGACCTTGCGCCAGGTCGGCATTGCCGGCATGTCCGGCGGCAGCCGGCTGGTGGCGCGGTTGATGGCCGCCTGTACCTCTTGCACGGCGCTGTCGAGCCGGGTCTCCAGCGTGAACTGCAGCACGATGGTGACCGAGCCCAGCGCACTGGTCGAAGTCATCTCGGCAATGCCGGGGATGGCGCTGAACTGCACTTCAAGCGGGGTGGCGACCGACGAGGCAATGGTGTCCGGGCTGGCGCCGGGCAGCAGGGCGTTGACCTGGATGGTTGGCACTTCGGCTTCGGGCAGCGGTGCCACCGGCAGCCGGAAATATGCGGCCGCACCCAGCAGCACCAGGGCGGCAGCCAGCAAGGCGGTGCCGATCGGGTGATCGATGCACCAGCCATATAGCGAAGAGGATGATTTCACTTCAGGCTCTCGGGGCCGGGGTTGCGATCGGCACGGAGACGCGGCTGCCGGCGCGCAGCCGGGACTGGCCGTCCGACACCAGTTGGTCACCGGCGGCGACGCCCTCCAGCACGGCCTGCTGGCGGTCCTGGTAGCGCACGCTGACGGGCACGATCTCCACGGTGTTGTCCGGCCTGACGCGGAACACATAAGGCTGGTCTTGTTCGCCGTAGCGCAGCACCGCGGGCCGGGCCACCAGCGCATCGCGCAGCAGCCCGGTGTGCAGCCGCACCGCGACAAACTGGCCCGGCCACAGCTCGCCGGCGCGGTTGTCGAACTCGGCCTTGACCCGGACCGCGCCATTGCCGGTGCCCACGCGGCTGTCGATCACCAGCAGGCGCCCCTGCGCCAGCGGCGCGCCGCCGTCGCGTGCATGCGCGTGCACGGCCGCGTTCGCGCCGCCGGCGCTCAGGTGTTGCAGCACCGGCAGCGCCGACTGCGGCATGGTGAATTCCACGGTGATGGGCGACAGCTGCGTGACGGTGAAGATCCCGTCGGCGTCGCCGACCCGCACCAGGTTGCCTTCATCGACGTTGCGCAAGCCGATGCGCCCGGCGATGGGCGAGCGGATGCGGGTGTATGACAGGCGCACTTCCTCGGCGACGATAGCGGCGCGGTTGCCCTGCACGGTGGCGCGCAGCTGCTCGACGGTGGCGAGCTGCTGGTCCAGCGTCTGGCGCGGGATGGCATCGGCGGCGATCAGCGTGCGGTAGCGCCCAAGGTCGAGCTCGGCCGCGCGCAGCTGCGCCAGGTTCATCGCCAGCGTGGCGCGGGCCTGACCCAGTGCGGCCTGGATCGGCCGGTCATCGAGCGAGGCGAGCAGCTCGCCGCGGGCCACCTGCTGGCCTTCGCGCACATGCAGGCGCATCAGCTGGCCGTCGATCTGCGTGCGCACCACCACGTCGCGCAAGGGCCGGACGGTGCCGACGCTTTCCGCCTGGCGGGCGACGTCGCGTGCCTCCACGCGCGCCACGCGCACAGGAACAGGCGGTGGCGGCGGTGGGGGCGCATCGGACTGGCTGCGCCGGACCAGGCCGAGCGTGCCGAGCGCGAGCACGCAGAGCGCCGCGGCTGCAAACCACAACCGTCGCGCATAAGGCCCGAGCGCCGCGAGCAGATAGGAGGTGAGGGAGAACGCAGGCATGGCAGTCGGACCCGCCGGATCCACAAGTCATTGGCATGCTGGTTTATAGCCAACGGAGGCGGTTGGAACGGTGACGCCAGCCTGTCAGGGCTGTCAGGAAGGCCGCGGCGCGCGCGCATGCGGTAGTCGCAGCGTGCTTGCTGACGGCTTTGCCAGTTGCCTGTCAGCACGCCGTTGGCTGCGGGCAGCTAAGCTACGCGGTTTATCGATTGGCAGGGCCGGGCCATCATGCCCGGAATCCGGCGCACGGCAGCGACGCTGCCAGTGAGGGCAGACGATGTGGAGGACAGGTTGAGATCCAACCGCAACAAGCTGAACGCAGCCAGGGCCGGGCTGGGTGCCATGGCACTGACCGTGGCAGCGTGCGCCGGCATCGGCAGCGGCGGCCCGCTGCCCGCGCGCGCGAGCTTCAGCGATTACCGTAGCGAAACCCTCAGCCAGCTGCAGGCGCGGCGCCACTTCCAGCTTGCCGACAAGGCAGCCGAACTCGCATGGAACGGCCCCGGCGAATGGCTGCCGGCGCTGTCCCGTGCCGGAACGAAGCCGGAGAAGGGCATCCTGCTGATCCACGGCCTTGGCGATTCGCCGTGGTCGTTCCATGACCTCGCCCGGCAGCTCGCCGCGCAGGGCTTCCTGGTCAGGACCGTGCTGCTGCCCGGTCATGGCACCCGGCCGGAGGACCTGCTGGACGTGACGCTGGAAGACTGGCAGCGCGTGGTGCGGGAGCAGGCCGAGGTGCTGCGCCGCGATGTCGGGCAGGTCTACCTGGGAGGCTTCTCCACTGGCGCCAACCTGGCACTTGAATACGCCTACGCTCACCCGGACGTGGCGGGGCTGGTGCTGTTTTCACCGGCATTCCAGTCCAACAGCCGCTACGACTGGCTGACCCCGCTGATTGGCTGGATCCGCCCATGGCTGCTGGAGCCGGACGGGCGCCGGCCGATACAGAACGCCGTGCGCTACATGACGGTGCCAACCAACGGTTTCGCCCAGTTCTACCGCAGCAGTCGCGCGGCGCGCCTGCGGCTGGAGCAGGGGGCCTACGACAAGCCGGTCTTCATGGCGGTGGCGCAGCACGATTCGGTGCTCGATACCCGCTATTTGCTGACCGTGTTCCAGGACAGGTTTACGCATCCCGCAAGCCGCCTGATCTGGTATGGCCAGAGGCCGGAGACCACGGCGGACAGCGGCCGCGTGCTGGTGCGTGGCGATACGCTGCCGCAATTGCGGATCAGCCAGTTCTCCCATATGGGTTTGCTGTTCTCGCCGGCGAATCCGCTGTACGGGGAACAGGGCCGCCTGCGCATCTGCTGGAACGGGCAGGATGAGTTGGCGACGAGGGCTTGCGAGCGTGGCGAGACCGTGTGGTATTCGGACTGGGGCTATCGCGAAGCCGGCAAGGCGCATGCGCGGCTGACGTTCAATCCCTATTTCTCCTGGCAAGGCGAGGTGATCGCGGGGGTTTTCGCCGGCGCGGACTTGCGTGCCGGCGACCGTGCGCCAGAAACGCAGCGCATGACGCGGGACGACAACGGCAGCAGCTCGCAGGCGATGTAGGCGAATGCAAGGCAGGCAAGCCACCGGCAGTCCGCGCCCGGCTCCGCCGCATGGAGGAAAACCCGGGCCTGTCCCACGGCGCATCAGCCTCTAACATGAAGTACCCGCCGCCATCGCGGCAAACAACGATAACGTGGAGACTTCATACATGGATCGTCGAAAGTTCCTGAGCGCCGCGGCCATCGCGGCGACCGCCGGCGTCGCGCCGCACGCCATCGCGCAGCAGTGGCCGGCGCGCGCCATCCGGCTGGTCGTGGCCTATCCGCCTGGTGGCGGCACCGACGTGGTGGCACGCTTGTTTGCCGACTACCTGACGCGCGTGACCGGGCAGTCGGTGGTGGTGGAGAACAAGCCCGGCGGGGCCACCATTCCTGCCACGCAGGACGTGATCCGCGCCAGGAATGACGGGCAGACGCTGCTGGTGACGCTGGGTTCCTCGGCCACCTCGGGCGCGCATATCAACCGCGTTCCTTACGACCCGTTGACCGACCTCACCGCGCTGGCGGAACTTGGCCGCGCCCCGGTGCTGCTGGCGGCCAACAAGGATGCGCCGTACTCCACGCTGAAGGAACTGATCGCCTATTCCAAGGCGAATCCGACCAAGCCGATCCACTCGGCCTCGTACGGTCCGGGCACCTCGTCGCACTTCGGTCCGCTGCTGTTCAACCGGCTGGCAGGCACCAACCTTGAACCGGTGCTGTACAAGGGCTCGGCGCCGGCCACGCAGGACCTCGTGGGCGGCGTGGTGCCGCTGATGATCGACGGCCTGACCACCGGCGTGCCGCTATACCAGGCCGGCAAGACCAAGGCGCTGGCCACCACCATCCCGGAACGCTCTGATCTGGCGCCCGGGGCGCCTACCTTCCGTGAGCAGGGCTTTCCTGAGATGGAGCAGCTCAGCGGCTATTTCGCGCTGTTCGGCCCCAAGGCCATGCCCAAGGCCACGGTCGATGCGGTCTCTGCTGCGGTGCGCAAGGTGCTGGCCGACCCGGCCTACCAGAAGCGGCTGGCCGGCGTTGGCGTGCTGCCGCCGCAGGCGGTCACGCCTGAGGCCTTCGCCGCGCAGATCCGGACCGATCATGCGCGCTGGGGGCAGTTCATCAAGGATATCGGCTTCAAGATCGATGGGTGAGGGCGCCGCGGCAGCGTCGGCGTGTGCGCGGGTGCATCGGCGTGGGTGGCGAGAGGCGGATTCTTGTCCATACTGAACTTGACTGGCGGGCTGTCGCTGCCCGCCGGGATCAATCGCCCAAGGAGAAGAATCGTGTTCAAGCACATCTTGCTGGCCACCGATGGCTCGGAACTGTCAAAAATGGCAATGGATGCGGCCATTGGTTTTGTCAAAGCCGGCGGCGCCAGGCTGACGGCCTATACGTGCATGGAAGAGTATCCCTACGTGGCGTCAGGCGATGCCGGCCATCCCAGGCGCAAGGCCTTCGAAGAGCAAGAGGCCGCACATGCAAGCGCCAGGCTGGAAGCGGTTGTTGCTGCGGCCAGGGCCGCGGGAGTCACATGCGAAACGGATATGACGACTTCGGTACCCTACAAGGGCATCATCGATGCGGCCGCGAGGCACGGGTGTGACGTGATCTTCATGGCGTCGCACGGCCGCAGGGGCCTGGAGGGCCTGCTGGTCGGCAGTGAAACCCAGAAGGTTCTTACCCACTGCCGGGTTCCTGTCCTCGTCTACCGCTAGACACTGCGCGGCGTGCCGCCGCGGGTGCTGGCGTACTGTCGAATCCACCTCACGGGGGAACCTGCCATGACGGAAATGGAACAGGAGAAAGTCGTCGGTGTGCTGGATCGAATACTCGAAGCCGAGCTCGCCGGGGTTGTGCGCTACACGCACTATTCGTTCCTGATATTCGGCTTCGGCCGCATTCCCATCGTGTCGTGGCTGCGTGAGCAGGCGAATGAGTCGCTGCTGCACGCGCACCAGGCCGGCGAATGGATCACGACCCTCGGCGCCTATCCCTCGCTTGGCATCGGCGAGCTGCTGGACACCCACACGACCGATATCGGCGCGATCCTGCGTGAATCGCTCGCGACCGAGATGGAGGCCCTGGACCTGTACCGTGAGCTGCTAAGCCTGGTCGAGGGGCGCTCAGTCGCGCTGGAGGAGTATGCGCGGCAGTTGATCCAGCTGGAGGAACTGCATGCGGGAGAGGTCGAGAAAATGCTGCGCAAGCCCGGCCTTGCGGCGACGGTGCAGCCGCGACAGGGCTGATCTGGGCCGGCCCGCTGCCTTCTCGTGCGTGCAAGAGCGCGCGTGCCACAAGGTTTCGCCCCCATTGCTTTCGTCCCCGACGCCGGGAGCAGGGCACAGGCCGCGTCACCGCACCGGCCATCCACCCCCATCGCGCGCCGCGCCAACCGAGCTGGTTGCCAGCGCCAATGTCGCCGCGGCGGCGAGCGCTCCGTGATAGGCGTCAGCTGACGCGTTCCGTGCCGGCAGCAACTGGTTCTGTGCCAGGTTGGCTTCGGTGAGGTTCGCCTGTGCGCGGCTATGGCAAATGCTTGCCGGGAAGCGTGGGTGCAGGTCCGCGCGTGCTGACCGGACGTGCGCTACGCGGATCGGCGGCTTGCCGGCCTGGCTTTGCCGTATTGTCCCTGCGCCCAGTGGGCGTGCCGCGACTGCTGTCGGTGCGGTGCGTCGGACCGGAGAACGCGCCGATCCTGACTTCCTCGCCCATCCCCCCGACGACATGCTGCGCAAAGGCGGCCCCCGAGGCGGTCAGCATGGCGATTGCCATCAGCGGGTACGCGTGGATCTTCTTCATTTTTGCCTGTTTTTCGTGTGGTGGGCCCGGGCGGGCAAGGTTCAGGCAGCGGAGGGTAAATCAAGCGGATGTCCGTGTATGTAAGCTATTGTTAGCGCGATTTGCTCCGCCAACCAAAGAATATGAAAAGTGCTTGTTAGCGCATGCGCGATCAAAGCGCCGCGGTGAAAGGCGGGATACCGGCCGCGACCATCAGCGCCATGGATAGCGGGAAGAGGGCGCTGATGTGTGCCGTGGCGCTGGCGAAGGAGTAGTGAGCGTAGCAATAGATCGCCGCCACCAGCATATAGACGGCCAGCCGGTGGAAGCCCTCGAGGTGTGCCCCGAACTCCTTGCCGAACCAGGCAACCATGCCGTACTCATTGAGTTTGGAGGCCAGCATGATCAGCAGGCCGATCCAGATCATGGTGTCCCAGGCGGATTTCTCGTTCAGGGCATCCTCCCAGGTCAGCACGCCGGTGATGAACAGCAGCGAGACGCCGAGAGCCGCCGCCAGCGTTGCGCCGATGGCCAGGTCCTCACCGAAAATCCAGAGCACCAGCAAGCCAAGGAAAATTGCCGCCATGATGATTTCCTTGGCGCCGATGATGGCGACGGCCGCCATGGGCAGGGGCGGTCATGATGCCGGCGATGGTGGTGACAAATACCGCGAACATGTGCCACGCCTTCACCGCGAGGCCGGCCGGCGCCGGCAGGAACCAGAGCACGATGCCGATTCCCACCGGGACTAGAAATCTCCAGAGATCTTTGAGATGCCCTGCGGGGGCCGCTGGCTTCGCGGCGGGGGAGCTTCCAGCGCCTGGCCTTCGGCCCGGATTCGCGCAACATCGATGATGACCACCTCCGCGCTCAGGGGCCAGTCCGTGAACGCCGACGTCAAATGTGGCGTGAGGGACGCGGGGCAGGCGAATAACCGTTCGTATGCTATGGTTTATAGACCTTTCCGGTAGAAGCGCCGGCGTCGTGCCGGCGCCGCCGAACGACGGCATGCCAGCAGACGGGGCTCGAGGAGTAAGTCATGCATCCCAGCAAGCTAATCGTGGCGGCGATACTTGCCGCGGCAACTCTTCCGGTGCTGGCACAGCCCGAGACGCGCGTGGACACGGTGTCGGGCGTGGGGGCTACCAGGACCACCGGCACGGTCAAGGCCACTGCCACGGTGGTGGCCATCGATGCCGCCACGCGCACCATTTCGCTCAAGAACAAGCAGGGCAAGGTCACGGACGTACAGGTCGGCGAGGACGTGCGCAACTTCGAGCAGCTCCGCGTGGGCGACATGGTCACCGTCGAGTACACGCAGGCCTTGTCAGTGGCTCTCGCCAAGCAGAGCGGCATGCGCTCCAGCACCGAACGCGAGACCGCCGAGCGGGCCGCTCCTGGCGCCAAGCCCGGCGGCATGGTCGGGCGCGAGGTGACGGTCACTGCCGATGTGGTGGCCGTCAACGCCAAGACCGGCATGGTGACGCTCAAGGGGCCAAAGGGCAAGACGGTGGACGTGCATGTCGAGGATCCGGAGCAACTGAAGGCGGTTAGACGCGGTGACCAGGTGCAGGCCGTCTACACCGAAGCCCTTGCCATTTCTGTCACGCCCAGGCGTGCCCGCTGAGTAAGGCGGCGCCGGGTGGGAGCATGCCGATGGGTTTTCTGCGGTGGTTGCGCTGGCGCAATGCGCAAGTCCATGCGCACGGCAAGCAGGAGATTGCCGAGCTGACCGAGCGCGTGACCCGGATCTATCCGCGCTTGCGGCTGGTGTCACGCTACCAGCAGCGGCTTCGGCCTGCGCTCGAGCAAGCGCAGGACTACGTGCGCGAACTCGTCCAGGGTCTTCCCGCGCCGCGGGAAGCCAGCATGCAGGCATGGGGTGACGATCCCTATGTTCACGCCTTCTTCGGCGCGCCGCGTGACGTGCCGCTGGCCTTCAGCCGCTCTCCTGAACTGCGCGCGTTCTTCGAACAGTCGCCCGATGCGCCGCAGGCGTTTGCGGTGCTGGGGATGGCGATGACCGAGCGGCGCACGCTCGGGGTTGCGCTGGAAGGGGATGTCATGCGCACGGAAGTGCCGCAAACCACCGTCAGTTTCGGCGATCACAAGGTCAGGATCATCGCTCGCAGCGAGGCCGCGCTGCGCGAGGAAATTGTCCGGCGCATGTTCGATCAGTTCAGCATGGAGGGTCTCGCCCGTTTCGCTGCCGGCAAGTCACGCCGCGACGTGCTCACGCGCGAGCAGGCGCTGCTGGTGGCGCGCCTGCGCCTGCTCCAGCAGCAAGGCACCGGCATGCGTTCGGTGCTCGGCGGCGATGCCGACGCAAGTCCCGGCGAGCAGGCCGCGCTGGGCGGGCAGATTGCCGCGAACGAGCAGGAACTTGCGCAGCTCGGCCCCGAAACCGGGGCGCTTGACCGTCAACTGGAATGCCTGGCCGAGGTCCTGGCGGACGCACGCTCCTGCTTTTCCATCGAGCAAAGACACTTGCGGCTTAGTGCCATGAACGTGCTGCTCGCGGCGGACAGCGCGGGGCCGGCATACGACATCGACCTGCTCACTGCCCACGTCCCGGGCGATCCTCCACTGGTGCGATCCATCGCACTGGTGCGGTTCGCGCGTGGCGACATGCTGTCGCCGACCGCCCTGATCGAGGAGGCGGAGCGGCTGCTGTGACAGCGGGGATGGTGGCGCGCCAGGCAGTGGAGAGCGGCGCGGTGGAATGCGCGCTGGCGCTGGGCTTCGAGTTCATGCAGCCGGGCCCGCTGAAGAGCGCGTGGACTGACCGCGAGGCGGCCATGGTCGAGTTCACCAACATCGCCGCCCCGATGGTGCAGGATGCGGTCGAGGCCGGCGTGCCGCGCGCGCTGACGCTGTTCGGCGGCGCCGGCCGCGAGCACATGCAGCGCTACGGCACCAGGCTGGAGACCTTCGCCAGGATCCGCGCCAAGGCCAGCCGCCACGCTGCCAACAACCCGCTGGCCGTGTTCCGCACCGTCGTCACGGAAGCAGACGTGATGGCCGAGAAGGTGATGTGGCCCGGCGTGATGACCCGCTCGATGGCCTGCCCGCCGACCTGCGGCGCCGCCGCTGCCATTGTCTGCACCGAAGCCTTCGCGAACAAGCACAACCTGCGCACCGACGTGCGCATCCTGGCCCAGTCGCTGACCACCGACGTGGCCCCGAGCTTTGAGCCGCCTTCGATGATCGGCCTGGTGGGCTTCCATATGGCCGAGGCGGGCGCGCAGGCCGTGTACGAGCAGGCCGGCGTCGGCCCGTCGGATATCCAGGTCTGCGAACTGCACGATTGCTTCGCGCAGAACGAGCTGCTGAGCTATGAGTCGCTGGGCTTCGCCAGGGCCGGCGAGGCCGAGATGATGGTGCGGGACGGTGACAACACCTACGGCGGCAAGGTCGTGGTCAACCCGTCGGGTGGGCTTCTTCATGTGCCTGAACAGCGATGTGTCGGCCGCATCGGGCATCGACCGCATGAAGGTGCTGCAAGTGGACCTGGGCCGCATCCTGCACGCTGAACAGGCCTTCGACTATCACCGCATGGCCTACGCCGGCGACACGCTGCACTTCGACACGACGGTCAGCGACGTCTACGACAAGAAGGGGGGCGCGCTGCATCTTGTCGTCAACACCACCCGCGTGACCAACCAGGACGGCGAACATGTCGCCGACATGCGCAGCACCCTGGTGGAACGCCGCGGCTGATCGCGCACAAGGAGAACAGAACCATGCAAGCCCCCCGTTTCGCCGACGTGAAGGTTGGCGACAAGCTGCCGAGAACGCATTGCCAGCTACAAGGTCCCCCGCAGCGTTGAATTCGTGGAGGCGTTGCCTTTGTCGAGCGTCGGCAAGGTGCTCAAGCACGAACTTCGCAAGCAGCACTGGAAGTAGGCGTTTGCTGGCATGCAGCCTGCTCAAGCTTGCATGCTGACCGCTGCTTCACGCTGCGTGGGCACCACGACCGGGTTCAGGAATGCCGGCGCCAGGCCAGTCAACTGTTCCGCGGCCGCTCGCAAGGGCGGCAGGAAGCGCTTCACCGCTTCCTCCCTCGTGACTTCGCCCGAGGGCAGGTTGACGCTGATCGATGCCACCACGTTGTGGTGTTCGTCGCGTACCGGTACGGCGAGGCCTGCGATGTGCTGGTCGAATTCTCCATCCACCCACGCATAGCCATCGCGGCGCACGGCAGCGAACGCTTCAAGCAATGCTGCCTTGTCGTGCACGGTGCGGTCCGTGTAGGCGCGCAGGGAGGCCTCGTCGAGAAACTGCGAGAGAAATTCCGTGGTCTGGAAGCCCAGCACCGCCCGGCCTGGTGCTGTGGCGAAGGCCGGCACATGGCTGCCCACGCCAAGCCCCAGTGAGCGGATCTTCAGCGACGGAATGCGCAGGACATATACCGCATCGTGCCCGTCGAACACACACATGCCGCACGACTCGGTGACCTGCGTCCACAGGGTTTCCAGCGCGCGTTGCGCGTGCCCCCAGAAGGGCAGCGAGGTCAGGTAGGTCATGCCGAGGGTAAGGATCTTCGGGGTCAGGCGAAAACCCCGCGTTTCGGATTCCGCCGCATAGCCCAGCTCGCACAGCGTGAGCAGAATCCGCCGCACCACGGTCCGCGGCAGGCCAGTGGATGCCGTGATGCTGGCAACGGTGTGCGTGCCGCTGCGCCCGAGCGCGTGGATAACGGCCAGTCCGCGGGCAAAAGAGCGTACGAAGCCATCGTTGTCGGTAGTAGTCATGTCTGTACGAGGTCTGATTTCAGGTTGACATTGTAGCAAGGTCGGACGTAAAGTTCGAAAAAACGGGCGTCAATGACCGCTAGGCGGACATAAGTGTCCGAAAAAAATTAAACAGGAGACAACCATGAAGCGGCGTTTTCTTTGCCAGGCGCTAGCCTGCCTCGCTGTCGTGTCCACCTCGGGCCTTGCATTCGCCAACCCGTCCCCCGAGACCTTCCAGGCCAAGCGTCCTTTGCGCCTGATCGCGCCAAGTTCGCCCGGCGGCATCCTTGACCTGACCAGCCGCCTGCTCGGCAAGACGCTGTCTGAGCAGCTGGGGCAGCCCGTCGTCGTGGAGAACCTGCCTGGCGCGGGCGGCGTGATCGGGATGCAGGCCATGCTGCGCGCGGAACCGGACGGCCACACGCTGGTGATGGGCAGCCTTGGCCCCAATGCGGCCAACTACGCATTGCACGACAAGCTGCCTTACAAGTTCGAGGACTTTGCGCCGGTGGCGCATGTGCTGACGATGCCGGACGTCGTGGTGGTCAACCCGAAACTGCCGGTCAAGACCATTGCCGAGCTGGCGGCCTATGCCAGGACGCGCCCCAACGGCTTGTCCATGGCGGTGTCGACGAGCGGTTCTTCCGGCCATCTCGCCGGGGACCTGCTGAAGCAGCGCGCCGGCATTACCGCCGTCGACGTGATCTATCGGGGCGCATCGCCGGCGCTGACCGACCTGGTGGCGGGGCAAGTCGATTTCATGGTGGACAACCTCATCACCGCATTGCCGCTGGTGCGAGCCGGCAAGCTGCGCGCGCTTGCGGTCACGACAAGGCAGCGTGCCCCGGAACTCCCGGATACGCCGACCATGGCCGAATCCGGTTACCGCGACTTCGACGTTTCGGTCTGGCTCGGCCTCTTTGTCTCGTCCAGAACGCCGCCCGCGGTGGTGCAGGCGTTGAATGTTGCCGTCAACAAGGCGCTGGCCGATCCTGCTCTGCGCGAGAAGCTGGCGCAGCAGGGCGGTACGGCCGCGGGCGGGTCGACGCGGCAGTTCGACAGCTTCGTGCGCGCCGAAAAAGCCCGCTGGGAGCAGGTCATCAAGGACGGCAACATCAAGCCCGAGTAAGCGCGAACAAATTCATCACTCTCTTCTTGCAGACAACGCCATGCAAAACAATTTCAAGGACAAGGTCATCCTCGTCACCGGAGCCGGCAATGGCATCGGCCGTGCCATTGCCATGCTGCTCGGCGCGCAGGGCGCCAGGGTGGTCGTCAACGACCTGGGCTCCAGCGGCAGCGGCGAGGGCAGTGATGCCGGACCAGCCCAGAAGGTGGTTGACGAGATCCGCGCAGCCGGCGGGAAGGCTGTGGCGAACACCGATTCGGTCGCGACTGCGGAGAGCGCGCAGGCCATTGTCGATACCGCCATCCGCGAGTTCGGCCGCATCGATGGCGTGATCAACAACGCCGGCATCCTGCGCGACCGCATCTTCCACAAGATGAGCACCGCTGAATGGCAGGCGGTACTGGATGTGCACCTGAACGGCGCTTACTTTGTCAGCCGTGCCGCGGCGCCTTATTTCAAGGAACAGCAAGGCGGCACCTACGTCCACATGACCTCCACCACCGGCCTGGTCGGCAATTTCGGGCAGGCCAATTACGCCGCCGCCAAGCTTGGCATCGTGGCGCTGTCGAAATCCATCGCGCTGGACATGGCCCGCTTCAATGTCCGTTCCAACTGTATTGCCCCGTTCGCATGGAGCCGCCTGATCGGCACGCTGCCCAGCGAAACCGAGGCCGAGAAGAAGCGCCTTGAGCGGATGCAGGCGATGAAGCCGGAGCAGGTTGCCCCGGTTGCCGCGTTCCTGTCTGGCGATGCTTCGGCGGACGTCAATGGCCAGGTGCTGGCCGTGCGCGGCAATGAGCTGATCGTCATGAGCCAGCCGCGCCCGGTGGCGTCGGTGCATCGCGCCGAAGGCTGGACGCTGGAGACGCTGGCGGAGCATGCCGTGCCGGCGGTGAAGCGCGCTTTCACGCCGCTGGAGCGCTCGCCCGAGGTGTTTTCCTGGGACCCGATCTGAGAACGGAGGTACGCAGCGATGGCCATCGACTATCACCGCCTGCGCTCGTGGGCGTTCTTTGACCAGGTTTCCAGCTATGCGGCGAATGACAACATTCGCTATGCGCTGAGCCTCGGCTTTGGCACCGATCCGATGGACGAGGCGGACTTGCCCTTTGTCTTTGAGGAAGGACTGAGCGTGGTGCCCACCTTCCTCGCCACCGTCGGCGCGCCAGGTGCATGGGCAAGCGACCCGGGTACGGGCATCGACTGGATGCAGATCCTGCACGGCGAGCACCGGATGCGCTTTTTTTCAGTGCCCGCGGCGTCTGGCGCGGTACGCAGCCAGACGCGCGTCAGCCGCGTGGTGGACAAGGGCGCCGGCAAGGGCGCGCTGGTGGCCACTGAGCGGCGCATCGAGGACCAGGCCAGCGGCGAGTTGCTGGCGACCGTCGAGCATGTGTCGTTCTGCCGGGCTGATGGTGGCTTTGCCTGCGCCGCCACGCCCGGCGATGCACCGCTCGAGCCATTGCCGGCGGTGCCGGAGCGCGCGCCTGACATGATCATGTCGATGCCGACCCAGCCTTCCGCGGCCTTGCTGTACCGCCTCAATGGCGATCGCAATCCCATCCACGCACTGCCCGCCGCCGCCCGGCAGGCCGGCTTCGAGCGGCCGATCCTGCATGGCCTTTGCACTTACGGCATGGCATGCCGGGCGCTGCTGAAGCAGGCTTGCGGTGGCGATCCGTCGCGCCTGGCCAGCCTTTCGGTGCGCTTTTCATCGCCATTCGTGCCTGGTGAAACGCTGCGCGTGGAGATGTGGCGCGGCGAAGGGCAGGTCCGGTTCCGTGCGCTCGCAGACGAGCGCAATGTGGTCGTGCTGAGCCACGGCGTCGCCGACCTGCATCCGTAATCAAGGAGTCAAGATGTCCGTGATCGAGCAATTCGCCCGTGCCACGCCCGA
The DNA here is from genome assembly GCF_058787975.1 of Cupriavidus sp. FW305-26. NCBI lineage: Bacteria > Pseudomonadati > Pseudomonadota > Betaproteobacteria > Burkholderiales > Burkholderiaceae > Cupriavidus > Cupriavidus sp. FW305-26. The sequence goes on along the minus strand of NZ_JBYTAH010000009.1, from coordinate 78,883 downwards.
CCGGGTTGCCTACCGCATGGTGCCGTCCGGCCAGGCGGTGACGTGGGCCGAACTGGAGCAGCGTTCGCGACAGTGCGCTGCCGCACTGCTGGCTGCCGGTCTGCGCGAGGGCGACGGCATTGCCGTGCTGCTGGAGAACCATGTCCGCTATTTCGAGATCCTTTGGGCCGCGCACCGGATCGGCTTGTACTACACCACGATCAGCCGTCACCTGAAAGCCGACGAGGTGGAGTACATCGTGCAGGACTGTGGCGCCCGGGTACTGTTCTGCTCGGCGCAGACCCTTGGCGACCTTGCGCCCGGCGCCCTGGCACCGCTTCGGGTCACGCGGGTGCTTCTGGATGGGAGCGAGCCGGGCTACAGCAACTATGAAGCGTGGCTGGAGCAGATGCCGGCCGATGTCACGTTGCCGCGCACGGTGGAGGGAACTGACTTCTCATATTCTTCCGGCACCACGGGCAGGCCCAAGGGCATCAAGCGTCCACTGCAAGGCGCCAACGCTTTTTTCCGCACCGGTGATGACGCTCGCCTGGGCTGGAAGTCGCTGGACCGCGATACGGTCTACCTGTCGACCGCGCCGTTCTATCACACTGCCCCGGTGCGCTGGAACATGGCCACGATGCGCGCCGGAGGCACCTCGGTCATGATGGAAAAGTTCGAGCCGCTGGCGGCGCTGGATGCGATCGCGCGCTACGGCGTGACCCATAGCCAGTGGGTGCCGACCATGTTCGTGCGCTTGCTGCGGCTGACTGCGGCGGAGCGCGAGCGCTTCGACCTGTCCACCATGCGCTATGCGATCCACGCCGCCGCGCCGTGTCCGATCTCAGTCAAGCAGCAGATGATCGACTGGTGGGGGCCGATCCTCTATGAGTTCTACAGCGGCACCGAACTGGTCGGGCGCACCTCGCTGGACTCCGTGGAATGGCTCGCGCACAAGGGGTCGGTCGGACGGCCCGAGTTCGGGCAGGTACACATCGTCGGCGACGATGGCAATGAAGTGCCGCAGGGCCAGACCGGCGTGGTCTACTTCTCCGGCGGCGGGACCTTTGCTTACCACAATGATCCGGAGAAAACCCGGCAGGTCTATAACGACCGTGGGTGGGCCACCTATGGGGACGTCGGCTACGTCGATGCCGACGGCTTCCTTTACCTCACGGACCGCCTTGCCAACACCATTGTCTCTGGCGGCGTCAATATCTATCCGCAGGAATCCGAGAACGTGCTGATGAGCCATCCGGCGGTCTTCGACGTGGCGGTGGTCGGCGTGCCGAATACCGAGTTCGGCGAGGAAGTGAAGGCGGTGGTCCAGTTGCACGAGCCTGAGCGGGCGTCGCCGGTCCTGGCCGAAGAACTGATCGCGCTTTGCCGCAGCAGGATCTCCCCGATCAAATGCCCGCGCTCGGTCGACTTCGTCGCGGCGCTGCCGCGCACCGAAACCGGCAAGCTGCTCAAGCGCGCCGTCAAGGCCAGCTACTGGCCAACCGAAAACCGAATCGCGCATTGAGCGCAACTGATGCCATGTCCCGACAAGAAGCCAGCTACCACGCGCCGCGCAAGATGTTCGCGCCGGAGCACGAGATGTACCGCGACAGCGTCGCCCGTTTCCTGGCTGACAAGGTCATGCCCGGACACGCCGAATGGGAAGCCGCCGGCCTGGTTCCGCGCGATCTCTGGCGCGATGCCGGCGCCCACGGCCTGCTGTGCCCCGGCTTGCCCGAAGCCTACGGCGGTGCCGGCGGCGACTTCCTGCACAGCGCCATCGTGGTGGAAGAGATCGCCCGGGCCCTGGCCAGCGGCGTGACGGGGTTCACCACGCACTCGGAGAACGTCGCGCCGTACCTGCTGGAGTTCGGCACCGAGGCGCAGAAGCGTGAGTTCCTGCCGCGCATGGCCAGCGGCGATGTGGTTGGATCGATCGCGATGACCGAGCCGGGGGCTGGCAGTGACCTGAAAGCCATCCGCACCAGCGCTGTCAAGGTGGATGGTGGTTACCGGCTCAACGGCCAGAAGACCTTTATCACCAATGGCTACCACGCTGACCGCGTGCTGGTGTTCGCCAAGACAGAGCCGGCCGCCGGTGCGCGCGGCATCAGCCTGTTCTGGGTCGACACCACCAGCCCCGGGTTCAGCCGCGGCCGCCTGCTGGACAAGATCGGCCAGAAGGCCCAGGACACCGCTGAACTCTTCTTCGAGGACGTCCTCGTGCCGGACGACATGCTGGTCGGCGAGCGCAATGCCGGCTTCGGCTACGCCATGAGCGGGCTGGTGCGTGAGCGCCTGCTGATCGCCTTGCGTTGCGCCGTGGCGCTGGAGGTGGCGCTTGACTGGACCATCGCGCATGTCAAGGAACGCCGTGCCTTCGACAAGGCGCTGATCGACAACCAGTTCATCCGCTTCCGCCTGGCCGAAATCAAGACGCATGCGTGTGCCACGCGTGCCTTCGTCGACAGCTGCCTTGAACAATACCTGGCCGGCACGCTGACGCCCGATGGTGCCGCCATGGCCAAGTACTGGGCCGGCGAGGCCACGCGGGCCATCGATGACCTGATGCAGTTCTTTGGCGGCTACGGCTATATGCGCGAATACCCCATCGCCCGTGCCTACACCGACGTGCGTCCGAACCGGATCTACGGCGGTTCGGCCGAAGTCATGCGCGAAGTCATCGCGCGCGCACTCTGAATTCGCCATGACCAAGAACCTCTCTCGCTCGGTCGCCATCGTGGGTGCCGCGGAATCCGACCTGGGCAAGGTGCCCGGCAAGACGGCACTGGAGTTGCAGGCGCAGGCCGCGCGGCTGGCGCTGCAGGACGCGGGGCTGTCGCTGCGCGATGTGGATGCCGTCTTTGCGCATACCGATGACCGCTTTGCCACCGTGCAGCTGGCCGAATACCTCGGTATCCAGCCAAGGTACGTCGACTCCAGCAACGTCGGCGGCATGTCCAACCTGATGCACATCCGCCATGCGATGGCGGCCATTGCCGCCGGCATGTGTTCGGTGGCGCTGGTGACCTATGGCAGTACGCAACTGTCCGACGGCTCGCGCAAGAGTGGCGCCGTCGCCGCGGATACGCCGGACTCGCCGCGTGGCCAGTTCATCGCGCCTTATGGCCAGCTCAGCCCGATCGGCTACTACGCACTGGTTGCCCAGTTGCACATGCATCGCTACGGCACCACGTCCAGGGATCTCGCCGAGGTGGCAGTGGCGGCGCGGCGCTGGGCGCAGCTGAACCCGAAGGCATACCGGCGCGAGCAAACCAGCATCGAGGAGGTCATGGCGTCGCCCGTGATCGCGTCGCCGCTGCGTACGCGTGACTGCTGCCTCGTCACGGATGGCGGTGGCGCACTGATCATCACCTCCGCCGATCGTGCCCGAGACCTGAAGTCGAAGCCGGTCTATGTGATGGGCGCAGCCGAGACCTTCTCGCACCACTACACCCCGTTCAGCACGGCGGACTGGCTGGATACGCGCGTCGCCGAGACGGCGGACGAAGCGTTCGGCATGGCTGGCGTCACCCGCGAAGACATCGACGTGGTGCAGATCTATGACCACTTCACCATCGGCGTCATCCAGTCGCTGGAAGAACTGGGCTTTTGCAAGCGAGGCGAGGGCGGTGCCTTCGTCGCCGATGGCGCCCTGGGCCCGGGTGGCCGCTTCCCCATCAACACCTCCGGCGGCGGCCTTTCCTACGGCCACCCTGGCATGTTCGGCATGTTCGTGCTGATCGAGGCCGTGCGCCAGTTGCGCGGGGAGTGCGGCGAGCGGCAATTGCCCGATGCCGAACTGGCGCTGTGCCATGCGCCCGGACTGGTCTTCTCCTGCAACACCACCATGATCCTCGGAGTCTGAAGCATGAGCGAAGCACAACGTCCCCTGCCGCGTCCCACCGAGATCACCGAAGGCTACTGGCATGCGGCGGCGCAGGGCCGGCTGGTGGTGCAAGGCTGCCGCGCCTGTGGCCACCGCCAGTTCTATCCGCGCACGCTGTGCCTTGCGTGCGAATCGGACCAGGTCGACTGGACGGAGGTCTGCGGCTTTGGCTCGATCTATACCTTCACCATCAACCATCGCGCACCCAATGCCTTCATGAAGGCGCGGCTGCCGTACGCCGTTGCCATCGTCGAACTTGACGAAGGTGTGCGCATGATGGCGAACATCCTCAACGCATCGCCCGAGGCCATTGCTATCGGCAAGCGCGTGCGAGTGGTGTTCGAGAAGGCGAGTGACGACGTGAGCCTGCCGCAGTTCGAATTGATCGACTGACCCAATCCTGCCCCAAGGAGGGCCCATGCCCATCATCACTGTGCCGCGGCGGCGTGCTGCCCTGGCCGCGCTGGCGTGCATCGCCGCACTGCCGGCCTGGTCGCACGCCGCGGACGATTCTGCCTATCCGCAAAAGCCCATCCGGCTGGTCGTGCCATTCCCGGCCGGAGGCGGATCCGACACCGTGGCCCGCTTGCTCGGCCGCGAGCTGACGGCGATGTGGGGCCAGACGGTGGTGGTCGAGAACAGGCCCGGTGCCAGCGGCGCGATTGGCACAGGCGCGGTCGCGAAGGCTGCACCGGACGGCTATACGCTGCTGTTGGGCGCAACGCCGCTGGTGCAGTTGCAGGGCGTCTACAAGTCACTGCCCTATGACACCTTCCGCGACTTCGCGCCGCTGGCGCGCCTGGCGCTCTCGTCGGACGTATTTGCCGCTCCGGTATCCACCCGCGTTGCCAGCGTGAGCGAGCTGCTGTCCGCGGCCCGGGCCACGCCTGGCAAGATCAGCTACGGCTCCTACGGCAACGGCACCTCCTCCCACATGCACGGGGAATTGCTGCGGATGCAGGGGGACGTCGACCTGACCCACGTGGCCTACAAGGGCGGCTCGCCACTGATCCAGGACTTGCTGGGTGGGCAGGTGAGTTCCGGGTTTGTGGATGTGGCCAGCGGCAAGGCCGCGCTCAACTCCCCGAAGATCAAGGTACTGGCCGTCACGGGCGAGCGCCGGCTGGCGCTGCTGCCGGAGGTGCCGACCTTTACCGAACTGGGCTACCGTGATTTCGAGCCAAACGGCTGGTATGGCCTGTTCGTGCCGGCGGCGACGCCGAAGGCGGTGAAGGACAAGCTATCCGCGGCGGTGCTGGCAATCCTGGCCAAGCCGGCCATGCAAACGGCGATTCGTGAGCAAGGCCTGGAGCCGGGAACGCTGGAGCCCGAGGCATTCCTGAAGCTGATGCGGCGCGACGCCGAGATCTGGGGACGGATCGCGGCCAACGCGCGCATCACGCTTGACTGAGCGGTGTCGCAGGCCGGGCCGCCCTCCCTGTTCCGGGGAGGCCGCGCCTGGCCGGACGGCTGATAGCCTCCAAGACTCCAACGTACTGTACGGAAGACCTTCACTTTCATGCTGAATCAGGGGGATCGTTCATGCTTTCCGGTGTAAAAGTTGTCGAGATTTGCGGGATCGGTCCAGGCCCGTTCTGCGCGATGCACCTCGCCGATCTCGGCGCCGATGTGATTGCCGTGGAACGCGCGGCACCGGCCAACGATGCGGCGCTATCCACCGAAGGCTACGTGCTGAACCGGGGCAAGCGCTCGGTGGTTGCCGACCTGAAAACGGCCGAAGGGCGTGAGCTGGTGCTGGCACTGATCCAGGATGCCGACGCGCTGATCGAAGGCATGCGCCCCGGCGTCATGGAGCGCCTGGGGCTGGGCCCGGATGTCTGCCTGCAACGCAATCCCCGCCTGGTCTACGGGCGCATGACAGGATGGGGGCAGAGCGGCCCGATGGTGCAGGCCGCGGGGCATGACAACAACTACATCTCGCTTTCCGGCGCGCTGTACTACCACGGCACGCCTGCAGAGCCGCCGTCGTCGGCCATTACCGTGGTGGGCGACGTCGGCGGTGGCGCGCTTTACCTGGCGGTGGGCCTGCTGTCAGGCATCCTCAACGCCCGCGCCACCGGAAAGGGAACCGTGGTGGATGCATCCATCGTGGATGGCTCGGCCCATATGCTGCAGCTGTTGCTGTCCACGCGCCGCAAGGGCTTCATCACCGGCGAGCGCGGCAAAAATATCCACGATGCCTCTCATTTCTATTCGACCTACCGCTGCGCGGACGGGAAGTTTGTCACGCTCGGCTCGATCGAGCCGCAGTTCTACGCGCTGCTGCTGGAAAAGCTGGGCCTGACCGAGGATCCGCGCTTCGCCCGGCAATGGGACCGCGAGCGTTGGCCGGAGCTGCATCGGCACTTCGAAGAACTCTTTGCCACCAGGACTCGCGCGCAATGGTGCGCTCTGCTGGAAAACACCGACGTCTGTTTCGGCCCGGTGCTGAGCCCGGAAGAGGCCGCCGGGCATCCGCACCTTGCCGCGCGGGGCGTCTACTTCGAAGCGGAGGGCCATCTGCAGGCTGCCCCCGCGCCGCGCTTCGATGGCAAGGCCATGGCGGCGGGCGCGATTCCACGGCGCGGCCAGCACACTGGCGAGATTATGGCCGCAACAAACGCCAGCCACCCCAGCGGCATCTGGAAGACCGGCTGATTGTTGATGCGCTGGCCAGGCCAAGAGCCGGCCGGCGCGGTTGCGCGCTGGACGATGGCCATGACGTCTCGGCTTCCACCGCGGCATGACCGCGGGCTGCTGCTTCCCGAAATTTCCCACTCGATCCTGAACGGTGCCTTGACGGCTCCGCGCTATGCCGCGTCTGCTGCTGTCGACGCGATGCCATGGCATGGCAGGCGGCGAGTGCGGCTGCACGTTCTCGCGTGAGGCACTTCCACGAGAAAACATAAGGTTTTCTTATCAAATCGGGATGAATTTCTAACTGGAAGCTCTCGTGCCAGGAGGCCATCATGCAGCAGTCAGACACGCTTCGAATCCACGTACGAGCCAGCATGCGATGGCCACAAGGGCAGAAGATGGCAGAGAACAATATCACTCAGGACGCAACGATTTCAGGCGCACGTCCTTTGACGTCAGGCGCCGAACGCAACCGTGAGCACATGCTGGCGATGCTGGGCCAGGTGCGGGAACTGGAGCAACGGACGGTCAGAAAATCTGCAAGGGCGGCAGATTCATTTCATGCCCGAGGCAAGCTGCTGCCACGGGAGCGGCTGGCGCACCTGCTGGACGCCGACCGCCCGTTCTTTGAACTCATGACCCTGGCCGGGTATTGCGGCCTCGAAGATCCGGACCCGGCCACCAGCGTACCCGGTGCGGCACTCATAGTCGGCATCGGCTATATCGAGGGGGTGCGCTGCATGATCGCGGTAAACGACTCGGGCATCAGCGCCGGTGCGATGCAGGCGCTGACCGGCCAGAAGCTGATTCGGGCGCAGGAGATTGCGCTTGCCCAGAAGCTGCCATTTGTCCAGTTGGTCGAAAGCGCGGGGGGGAACCTGCGCAAATACCGGGTCGAACGCTTCGTCGTGGGCGGCGGCATGTTCTACAACCTGGCGCGGCTGTCCGCGGCCGGCGTGCCGGTGGTGTCTCTCATCCATGGATCTTCGGCCGCTGGTGGTGCCTATCTGCCGGGACTTTCCGACCACGTCATCATGGTGCGGCGCCAGGCCCATGCGTACCTGGCCGGGCCCTCGTTGCTGCGTGCCGCGACAGGCGAGGAGGCGAGCGATGAGGAGCTCGGTGGGGCCGACATGCACGCCAGCGTCTCCGGCCTCGCCGACCACGTCGCCGACAACGATCTTGATGGCATTGCCTGCCTGCGAGAGGTGATGGATACGATCGGTTGGCGCGATGCGCCGGGCGGCGAGAGCTGGGACGAGCCCCTTGAGCCTGCCGGGGACCTGCTGGGGCTGATGCCGGTCGACACCCGCACGCCCGTCGACATGCGCGAAGTGATTGCGCGCATTGTCGATGGATCCCGCTTCAGGGAATTCAAGGCGATGTACGGGGCTCACTCCGTCTGCGGTCATGCCCGTATCCAGGGGCACCACGTGGGGATCCTGACGAACAATGGGCCGCTCGACTGCGATGGCTCCACCAAGGCGGCGCAGTTCATCCAGTCGTGCGTGCAGTTGGGCCGGCCGCTTGTCTTCCTGCAGAACATCACCGGCTTCATGGTCGGGCGCGAGCATGAGCAGGCGGGGATGATCAAGCACGGCGCCAAGCTGATCCAGGCGCTGTCCAATGCGCCGGTGCCGCGCCTGACCATATTGTGCGGTTCGTCCTTTGGCGCCGGCAACTATGGCATGTGCGGCCGCGCCTTTCGCCCCGACTTCCTTTTCTCCTGGCCGAATGCGCGCACGGCGGTCATGGGCGGCGAGCAGGCCGCCATGACCATGCGGCTGGTCGCCGAGAACGCCGCCCGCCGCAGCGGAAACTCCGCCGACGAACGGGCGATCGAGGCCGAGAGCCGCGACATCGTCGCTACCTTCGATCGTCAATCCAGCGCGATCCACACCAGCAGCCTGCTGCTCGATGACGGGATCATCGACCCGAGAGACACGCGGTCCTGGCTGGGCATGGCCCTGGCCACGGTGGCACAGGCGAAGCACCGCACCGTGCAACCGATGCAGTTCGGCGTCGCCCGCCTCTAGCCACAAGGCGGCGCTGCGCGCCGGCACCTTCGCGTGCCGGGCGGCTTGCCGCGCCCCATCCCTTCGAACCACAAGGAGACACGAAAGATGATGACCCCCGACCACATCGCGCTGCAGGATAGCGTACGCAAGCTGATCGACCGGGAGATCGAACCCCATGTCGAAAAATGGGAGGCTGACGAAATCTTTCCCGCGCACGAAGTGTTCAAGAAGCTCGGCTCGGCGGGTTATCTCGGCGTGAACAAGCCCGTGGAATTCGGCGGCATGGGGCTGGATTACTCATATGAGATTGCCTTTTGCGAGGCCATCGGCGGCATCAGCGCAGGCGGCGTCGGCATGGCCATCGCGGTGCAGACTGACATGGCAACTCCGGCGCTGGCGCGATTTGGCTCCGACGAATTGCGGGAGACCTTTCTCAAGCCGACCGTCGCGGGCGACTTCGTGGTGTGCCTGGGCGTGTCGGAAGCGGGTGCCGGTTCGGACGTGGCATCGCTGAAGACCACGGCGCGCAAGGATGGCTCCGACTATGTGATCAACGGCTCCAAGATGTGGATCACGAACGGGCTGCAAGCCGACTGGATGTGCCTGTTGGCGAACACCAGCGATGGAGATATCCACCGCAACAAGTCGCTCATCTGCCTGCCGCTGAGGGAAGGCGGGAAGCTGCGTCCCGGCATCACGATGAACAAGATCAAGAAGGTCGGCATGTGGTCCTCCGACACCGCCCAGGTATTTTTCGACGACGTTCGCGTGCCCCAGCGCTACCGCATCGGAGATGAGGGCATGGGCTTCACCTACCAGATGCGTCAGTTCCAGGAGGAGCGCCTCAGTGGCGCTACCCGCCGGGTCACCGCGCTCACCAATGCGATCAACGAAACCATTGAATACACCCGTCAGCGCAAGGCATTCGGGCGCTCGATCCTGGACAACCAGGCGGTCCATTTCCGGCTGGCTGAGCTGAAGACGGAAGTCGAGCTGCTGCGATCCGTTATCTACCGCGCGGCACAGGTGCACATGTCGGGCGGCGACATGACCGAGCTGGCATCCATGGCCAAGCTCAAGGCCGGCCGCTTGTGCCGTGAGGTGACCGATTCCTGCCTGCAGTACTGGGGCGGCATGGGCTTCACCTGGGACAATCGTGTATCGCGCGCCTGGCGGGACCTGCGGCTGATCTCCATTGGCGGGGGAGCCGACGAGATCATGCTGACGATCATCTGCAAGCACATGGGGATCCTGCCGAAACGGGCGGCCTGATCAACGGAGAGTCACATGCGCTTTGACACACTGCTTGTCGCCAACCGCGGAGAAATCGCACTGCGGGTCCTGCGCAGCGCGCGCAAGCTCGGCTTGCGCACGGTCGCCGTCTATTCGGACGCCGATGCCCGCAGCCTCCACGTGCGCGAGGCCGATCTGGCCGTGCGCATTGGACCGGCCGAGGCTGCCCGCAGCTATCGGCATGCCCATGCGCTGATCGAGGCATGCCGGCGCGCCGGAGCCCAGGCGATACATCCGGGCTATGGATTCCTGTCTGAGAACGCGGAATTCGCGCAGGCGGTCGCCGATGCGGAAATTACCTTCGTAGGGCCCTCTGCAGACGTCATTGCGTTGATGGGAAACAAGGCCCAGGCAAAACTCGCCATGCAGAAAGCCGGCGTGCCGACTGTGCCAGGAGAACAGGGCTGCGCGACCGACGAGGAGGCAATCGCTGCGGTCGAGCGTATCGGCTTCCCGGTCATCCTGAAGGCGGCGGCAGGCGGGGGCGGCCGCGGCATGCGGGTCGTGCGCGATGCCTCGACCTTGCTGGCGGCGCTGCGACAGGCGCGCTCCGAGGCGGCAGGCGCATTCGGCTCTGACGAGATCATCATCGAGCGCGCCATCGAACGGGGACGACACATCGAGATCCAGGTGCTGTGCGATGAACATGGTCGCTGCTTGCACCTCGGTGAGCGCGACTGTTCGACACAGCGGCGCTTCCAGAAGCTCATCGAGGAAGCCCCTTCGCCCGCGGTGAACGCCGAGCTGCGCCGCGCGATGGGAGAGGTCGCTGTGCGCGCCTGCGAGGCCATCGGGTACACGGGCGCCGGCACGCTCGAATTCCTGCTTGACGGAAAAGGACGCTTCTATTTCATGGAGATGAACACGCGGCTCCAGGTTGAGCACGGCGTGACAGAACTGGTCACGGGGCTGGACCTGGTGGAGCAGCAACTGCGCATTGCCCAGGGCGAGCGGCTCGCGTTCGGGCAGGAGGATGTACGCATGCGCGGCCATGCCATCGAGGTGCGGCTGTGTGCGGAGGACCCTGCGGCGGGCTTTCTGCCTCAGGTGGGCCGCGTCGACGTCTGGCGGCCGTCGCCCGACATCCGCGTTGATAGCGCGCTGCAGGACGGCATGGAGATCGGTTCCGACTACGACTCCATGGTCGGGAAGATCATGTCCTGGGGCGAGACGCGCGAGGAAAGCATCAACCGCCTGGTCCGGGCCTGCGAGCGCACGGCGCTGCTGGGCGTCCGAACGAACCTTGGCCTGCTCGCCCGCTGTCTGCGTCATTCACGCTTCGTGACCGGTGAAGTCACTACCGACTTCCTGGCGGGCGAAGACATGGGCGGCCCGGCCTGGCGAGCACAGCCGTCGGTGCATGCACGCGCCGCGGCGGCCTTGCTGCTGTCAGGCGCAGTCGGCCGCGAGTCATCTGGCATTCACCGGCTGCCGGCTGGCCCGGCGCAGACGCGGGCGTTGTGGCTCGTGGACGCGACCCATGCGCTCAACGCAAGCGCCGCCGCGCAAGGGACGGCCAGCGCAGTCGAACTGCGGCCGTCCGATGACGGGGGCGAAGTTCTCATCAGCTTCCGGGCTGGCGCAGCGGTGCCCGCGCGCGACGGGAAGCGTTCCGAAGCGTGTGACGACGAGCCTGTCTGCAGCGTCGGCAATGTGCACTGGACGCCGATCGCCGGCTCAGCCCGGGGACATGGCGGCACGCTCGGGTTGGCCGTCGATGGCGTGTACCGCCAGCTGCTGTGCGACTCGCCTCGGCGCGACGAATGGTGGCTGCAGGATGGCGCGGATACCTTCGTGTTCAGGCGGCTGGCGCGCTTCGAGGCCAGCGACGGCGAGGCGCGGGGAGGCAGCGTGCGGGCGCCGATGAGCGGGCGCGTGATCGCCGTCATGGTGGGTGAGGGCGACGCCGTCGAGCGAGGCCAGACCCTGGCCGTCATGGAGTCCATGAAGATGGAAATGCCCCTGGCCGCGCCAAGCACGGGACGCATTGCGCGCCTGCTTGTCCAGGAGGGCATGCAGCTCAATGCCGGCCAGGTGCTGATCGAAGTCGGCGCGGGCGCCGAGGAGGGTGCCGTCCAAGCCCAGGAGGCGACCTGACTGCACGGAAGCCGAAACGCAGATCGGACCCGCGGGGCACGACCACAAGCACGTCCGCACACACTACAGGAGAGCATGAATGGGCCAAAACGCAAAGTCCGGCCGCGCGGTTGTCATTGGCGGCGCATCGGGATTCTGGGGCGACTCGCAGATTGCCGTCCCGCAATTGCTGCAGGAGCCGGAACTGGGCTACCTCGTCTTCGACTACCTGGCCGAGACCACCATGGCGATCCTTCAGCGAGCGCGCCTTCGGGCGCCGGAGCTGGGTTATGCAACGGATTTTGTCAGCGCGGCGCTGAGGCCCAACCTGCGGGCTCTGAAGCAGCGTGGGGTGCGCCTGGTGTCCAACGCAGGCGGCCTTAACCCGGCAGGCTGCCGCGATGCCATCCTTGCCTTGGCGCGAGAGCAAGGGCTGGAGCTGAAGGTGGCGATCGTATCCGGCGACGACGTGCTGGCACTTCAGGGGAGATTCCTGCCTTGGCCCGGTGACGAGGCCGATGCCAGCCTCCCGCGGTTGATGTCGGCCAATGCCTACCTCGGTGCCCTGCCCATTGCCGAGGCACTGGACGGCGGCGCGGACATTGTCGTCACCGGCCGTTGCGTGGATAGCGCCGCGCTGCTTGGCATTGCCATCCACGAGTTCGGATGGTCGATGCAGGACTACGACCGGCTGGCGCAGGCCAGCCTTGCAGGCCACCTGGTGGAGTGCGGGGCGCAGGCCACGGGCGGGCTGTTCACGGACTGGGAGCGCGTACCGGACTGGACCAACATTGGCTACCCGCTGGTGCGCATGACAGCCGACGGCGTATTCGAGCTCTACCAGCCGTTTGACGCGGGCGGACTGGTGACGCGCCAGACCGTGGGCGAGCAGCTGCTCTACGAGATCGGTGATCCGCAGGCCTATGCGCTGCCTGATGTGGTCTGCGATTTCTCCGAGGTCCGCATCGAGGACCTGCCGGGCTTCGAAGCCAGTGGCGGCCGCGTGCGCGTCAGTGGGGCGCGGGGAAGGGCGCCCGGCGATTGCTACAAGGTGACAGCGACCTACCAGCAGGGCTACCAGATTGCACTGATGATGGCCATTCGCGGACAGCGGGCGTTGGAGAAGGCCGAGCGTACGGCGCAAGCGCTGCTGGCGCGTAGCCGCGGCCTGATGGCCAAGGCCGGCCATGCCGACTACAGCGACACCCTGGTGGAGTTGCTAGGCGCCGAATCCATGTACGGGCCGCATCGTCGCGTACGAGACAGCCGGGAGGTGGTGCTGCGCATTGCTGCCCAGCACGATGACAAGCAAGCGTTGACGTTCTTGCAGAAGGAGGCGGCGTCAGCCGGCACCTCCATGGGGCCGGGAACGCGCAGCCACTTTGGCGGGCGTTCGGATATCCAGAGTGTGATCCGCACGGCCTCGTTCCTGCTCCCCAAGCAGGAGGTGACGGTGCAATGGAGGCTGGCTGACGAGCCGGCGACAACGGTGGCGGTGCCGGCGTGTGGTGTGCCCTCGGAGCGGCCGGCAATGACTTCGCACACGCCCCGGAGACCGCCTGGGGACGAGCCGCGGCAGGACGCGCGCGGCCTCGTGCGTATTCCGCTCGGCACACTGGCGGTCGGGCGCAGCGGCGACAAAGGCAACGATGCCAACATCGGATTGATGGTGCGCGATCCTGCGTGGCTGCCTGTGGTCAGCGCGCAGGCGACGGCGCAGAGGGTACGCGACTACTTTGCGCATCTGATTGAAGGCCCGGTGAAACGCTACGAACTGCCGGAAATCGGCGCCTTCAACTTTGTACTGGAAAAGGCACTGGGTGGCGGTGGTTCCTGCAGCCTGCGTTCCGATCCGCTGGGCAAGTGCTATGCACAGATGCTGCTGGACATGGAAATCGAATGTCCCGCGGACCTTCTGCCAGAAACGGCGGCGGGGACAGCGGGGACAGCGCCCACACCTTGACCGGGCGGCAGGGCACTTTGCGACCGACAACGAACCAGGAGACATGAGCCATGCAAGCGACACAGCAACCGGACTACCAAGCTCAGAGCACCACGCGGCGGCTCGCCAAGCGACGATGCCGCGTCGCCGTGAGCGCGCTGGGTGCCATCCTGTGGGGCGCTGCAGCCAGCGCCCAGCCAACGTCCACTCCCGGCACTGATCGCATCGACAAGCCGGTGCGCATCATCGTTGCTTACGGCGCCGGCGGGGCTTCGGACAGCATCGCGCGTTTCGTGGGCGACGGACTCTCCAGGCGTGCCGGCAAGCCCGTGATCGTAGAAAACAAGTCCGGTGCTGACGGCAACATTGCAGCCGACGCTGCAGTCCGCGCGTCGACCGATGCTTACACGCTGCTGGTGTCCGGCTCATCGACGCACGCGGCAAACGCCACCATCTACCGCAAACTTCCCTATGACCCGGAAGCGGACTTCACGCCGCTGGCCACAATGGCCAGCACACCCTTCGTGTTGCTCGTGAATCCAAAGCGTGTTCACGCAGCAACGTTCAAGGAGTTCCTGGCATGGGCCAGGAAGGAGAGCAATCCGCTTTCCTTTGCGAGCGCCAACGTGGGAGGCCGTATCAGCGGGGAGTTGTTCAAGCAACGAGCAGGCGTCAAGGCAGTCAGCGTTCCGTACAAGAACAGCAGCCAGGCCATGACGGACCTGCTTGGCGGCCAGTTCGACTACTACCTGTGCGACATGGTCACCGCGCTGCCGCAGATCCAGGCCGGAACCGTGCGCGCCCTGGCAATCTCCAGCTCCGAACGAGTGCAGTCATTACCTGATGTGCCGACACTGGCGGAAAGCGGATTCCCGGACTTTGACGTCAGTTCGTGGATCGCCATCTGGAGCGCTAACGCGTCGACGCCCCAGCCTGTGGCCAGGCTGTTGTCGCGCTGGATCGCCGATACGCTGGACTCGCCCGATGGTCGTCATTTCCTCATCGGCAAGGGCCTGATTCCGGCCAAGGTTGCCCCGATGCATCTGCAGGAGTTGCAGCGGCGCGACACCAAGCTCTGGGGAAAAATCATCATTGACGCGGGAATGCAGCAGCCATGAGGCCCGTAGCACGTTCAGCGCGGCGAGATCAGGCGGCTGATGCCCAGTGCGCTCTCGCTAAGCTTGTCGGTGCGCGCATAGAGCCGGTAGCTGATGGTCGGCAGCGCTGGCATGCCGGCGTGAGGGTCCAGGACCTTCAGGTCAGGGGCCAGCATCTCCACGGTGCGAGGCGTGACCCCCATGCCCGCTCGCAATGCCGCCCGGATACCCGCCAGCGTCGAGGTCTGGAAAGCGACACGCCAGGGGATGTTCGCGTCCGACAGGGACTTGATTGCCATGCTATGAAACGGACAGGCCCCCTCGATGAGCACGAGCGGTACCGGCGCGCCGGGCTGATGGTGGTATCGCGCGCCTGCGATCCAGGTTACGGGAGAGGTGCGCAGCACGACCTGATCGAACTCCGGGTTGGGCACAGGGTCAAGCATGACGACCAGGTCAATCTCGCCGCGGCGCAGGGACGAGGTCAGCCAACGGCGGCGGCCAACCTGGATGTCCACGCGCAGGCCGGGAAAAACCTCTGCACACATCTTCAGGTATTCGGGAATGAGCGAGTCGACGGCATCCGCGCAAGCTCCGACTTTCACCGGTTCGTCGAAGGCTCTCTGGGTCATGGCGCGATAAGCCTCATCGTTCAGGCCGACGATGCGACGCGCGTAGTCCAGGAGCCTGGTGCCCGCCGT
This sequence comes from Cupriavidus sp. FW305-26, assembly GCF_058787975.1. Lineage (NCBI taxonomy): Bacteria > Pseudomonadati > Pseudomonadota > Betaproteobacteria > Burkholderiales > Burkholderiaceae > Cupriavidus > Cupriavidus sp. FW305-26. Next base: position 63,251 of record NZ_JBYTAH010000009.1, on the reverse strand, counting down.
GGTCAGGCGTTTGCTGCGTCCAACGCGCTCGAACAACACGCAGTCGAGCGCGGTCTCCAGCTTTTGCATCTGCTGCGACACGGCCGCCTGGGTGCGGAAGACCTGCTCTGCCGCCACAGCGAAGTTTTCTTTCTCTGCCACGGCAACGAACGTGCGAAGCAGGCCGATGTCAAGGTTGCGAAAGCTCATGTCGAATAGCGTTGCGGCTGCCGCTTGCAAGTTGTCGTGATTCCCAACATTAACATTCAGGATTGAACAGCGTGACTTCCAGCGTATCCTCCACACCCATCGAAGCTACAGGGCCGTCTGTCATCACGGACGCACCGTTCGTTCGCACCGTCGTTCACGGAGCCGTTTTTCGCATCGAGCTTAACCGATCCGATGCGAGGAATCCACTGGGCGCCGACATGGTTGCGGCCTTGTCAAAGGCGGTTGATCAGGCCGAGCAAATGGATGACGTGCGGATCATCCTCTTCACCGCAGCGGGAAAGGCCTTCAGTGCTGGTGGGGATCTCGGCAATATCTCGGACCGCCTGGCGGTCAAGCCCGGCGCGGATGGCCAGGATCCCATCGCGGTGGGTAACCGGCGCTATGGCGAGTTCCTTGCCCGGCTCATCCGGTCGTCGAAGGTCACGGTGGCCTGTGTGCACGGCGCAGCCATGGGCGGAGGCGCGGGCCTTGTATGCGCGGTGGATATCGCCATCGGTTCACCCGCGGCCCGGTTCGGCTTTCCAGAGGCCGGTATTGGCCTGGTGCCCGGGCAAATCCTGCCTTTCGTCAGCGCACGCATTGGCGTTCAAGTAGCGCGCCGCCTCATGCTCACCGGTGAACGGATCGATGGCGCGGAGGCCCACCGTCTCGGGTTGCTGGATTACCTTGCCGAATCCGAGGAGGCGTTGCCTGCGCGCGTGCGGGAAATTCTGGGGTCCGTCGTTGCCACGGCACCCGCAGCCAGCGCTGCAACCAAGTGCCTTCTGACGCAGATGCGCCCACTTTCGGCACAGTCGCACGAGGCATTGACGCACTACCTGGACGCTGCCTCCGTCAAGTTTGCGCAGCAGATGCGCTCCGAAGCGGTGGAAGGCGTGACAGCCGCCCGGGAGCGCAGGCCGGCGCTCTGGAACGTGGGGGCCGAACTGCCGCCGCTTGCGGCGAACTGAACCACACGCGTCGAACGTCAACTTTTCGGAGGTTGGAAATCATGGCATCGCTGGAAGGCTTGAAGGTCGTGGATCTGTCCCGCGTACTTGGTGGTCCCCTGTGTGCGCAGATCCTCGGGGATCACGGTGCCAACGTGATCAAGGTGGAAGGTCCGATGGGCGATGAGACGCGCACCTGGGGGCCGCCCTTTAATGAGGCTGGCATGGCTTCGTACTTCGCGGGCATCAATCGCAACAAGCGCACTGTGTGCCTCGACCTCGCGTTGCCGCAAGGACGCGAAGTACTGATGCAGCTGCTCACCGAAGCGGACGTGCTTATCGAGAACTTCAAGGTCGGCACCCTGGAGCGTTGGGGGATGGGGTACGACGACGTGCTCTCCTTGCGCTTTCCAAGGCTGATCCATTGCCGTGTCACGGGCTTCGGTGCGACGGGGCCGCTCGGTGGGCTGCCCGGCTACGACGCCGCGGTACAGGCGCTCGGTGGCATCATGAGCATCAACGGTGACCCGGATGGAACGGCCACGCGCGTTGGGGTGCCGATCGTCGATGTGACGACTGGTCTGAGCGCCGTGATCGGGGTGTTGTTGGCCTTGCATGAGCGTGAGCGCAGCGGTAAAGGACAGTCCATTGAGTCGGCACTGTATGACAACGCTCTGTTCTCCCTATACCCACACTCCATCAACACGCTCTTCACCGCCAAGGCTCCGATGCGGTCTGGCAATGGCCATCCGAACATCGCGCCCTACGACACCTATGCCACTGCCACCGAGCCCATCTATCTCGCGGTCGGCAACAATGGCCAGTTTCAGCGGCTGTGCGAAGCGGTGGACCGAACGGAACTGGCGGTCGATGCGCGCTACGCAACCAATGCTCAGCGAGCCGTGCATCGTTTCGAGCTCAAGCGCGATCTTGAGGCCGCCTTCAGCCGCTTCGAAGCGCAGTCGCTGTTCGAACGCCTGGTGGCAGTTGGCGTGCCGTGCGGTGTCATCCACAACGTGGTCGAGGCGCTGAACCACCCGCACACGGCACACCGGGGCATGGTGGCTGAAATTGGAAAATTCAAGTCGGTCGCTTCGCCGGTCAAGCTTAGCCGCACGCCGGCAACGTACCGTGAAGCTCCGCAAGAGATCGGCGCGAGCACGGTGGAGGTGCTGCGCGAGGCGGGCCTTACGGAATCACAGATCGAAAAGCTGCTCGAGCAGGGGGTGGCGCTTCAGCGCAAGCGCACTCCGTAAGGTGCAACCCCGACAGCGGAGCCGCACACTGGCGACATCATGGCCGCACTGAAATCCGGCCATCGGTCGGAGCGATTTTTTTTGCTGTTGACTGCTGCAGCGGCCTCGGCAATACCGCTCCGCTCACGGCAAAAAAAATCCCCCGAGGCTGTTACTTGGGGGAGGTGCTGGTCTGTGGCCGGAGACGCTGAGTCCCGGCCACGAATTTTTTGAGGGGACACTCTTTTCTGTAGTTCCTTACATGCTGTGGTCAACGAGTCCATCGCGGTTGGTGATTCTCGCGCCATCGGTGTACACGTCGCGCCTATCCGAGACTTTCGCCCCGTCTGAATAGACGTCAAACTTTGTGGTCTTGCCCCCATCGGAATATGGGTCTCGCGGCCCCATCACGCTGGCGCCGTCAGTGTAGACATCCCGCGTCCCGATGCCGGCATAGGCGATTCCGGCACTAAGCGCCGCACCCGCCGCAGCGAGCAGTATGACTGTCTTTACCATTTTTCTTACCTCCATTTCAGGTCGTTGCAAAAACACCGAAACGATTCTTCTTTCGCTTCAGTTTGAGGGTCGCAACTTCGCACAAGTGCAATGAACTGTAGGCCTTGGCGGCAAGCATATGAATCGGGCTTTTTTCCGAAAAGAGGCTAGGGGATTGCCCTAGCCGGTGGGCAGGCAGATTCAGTCCTGCATTACTGCACGGTGGCGATCGAATCCATCCGGCAACTCTTACCGCGCAAGGGAGTTCTGGCGTAGATTCATAGTAGTGTTGTGGCACCATGGTTTTGCAGCGCTTCGCCTTGCATCGATTCGGTGCAGGCTCGTGATTTGCCGCAGGTGCATGGAACATTCACTTTCGCAAGAGTGTCGTCATTCCGTTTAACCACAGAAATGACTGGATGTGACAGTGTCGGTTCCCGGGGGTTTGAAGCGAACCATGTTTATTGTCCCGCGCAACTTAAGGCTCAGACTTTTCGTCCATACCGGACTTGTCGCTTTGGCGTATTTCGCAAGTGCAAAGCTGGGACTGGCTTATGCAGTAGTGGGCGGTGCGGTGTCTCTGGTGTGGCCTGCCAGCGGCGTGGCCCTGGTTGCGCTCCTTGTCATGGGTTTCGCAGCTGCCCCGGGAATTGCCATTGGCTCCTTTTTTGCCAATATGTCGGTCGGCGTGCCACTGCCAATGGCCGCGCTGATTGGCTTCGGCGCGACGGCTGCAGCCTTGACGGCCACGTTGCTGTTGACGCGCGTGGCCCGGTTCCGGATCACCCTCGACCGCGTCAGGGACGTATTGGCCTTCATCATCCTGGCCGCGACAGTCAGCACAGCAGTGAGTGCCCTGATTGGTGCGACTGCTCTCCTTGGCGGGGGCCGGGTGTCGGCTTCCGAGTACGGCAAAGCAGTCCTGGAATGGTGGCTCGGTGACATGATGGGGGTGCTGGTAGTGGCTCCGCCCCTGCTCAGCCTGCTTGCGAGTCCTGGCCCTGTGCACTCCACAAAGCAGGCCGTGGAAGCGTGCGGACTGACCGTTGCCATGCTCTGGGCAAGTTACCTCATCTTCGGCGCTCCCGAGCTTGCCGGGCACGGCTACTACCCTTCAGCCCTGGCGATTCTTCCGTTCATCATCTGGGCGGCTCTGCGTTTCGATCACCTTGGCACCACCGTCGCAACCTTGCTGGTCTCGATCGTTGCCATCTGGGGCACCACCAACGGCACCGGTCCCTTTGCCGCAGTGTCTCCAGTGGATAGCCTTGTGAGATGGTGCGCCTTCGCGAACGTCGTGGCAGTCACCGGGCTGCTGCTGGTGGCGGCACATGCCCAGGAGAAGCGCGTCCATAGCCTGCTGCAGGCATCCCACATCGAACTGGAGGGGCGCGTGCGGGAGCGAACCCGGGACCTGCAGCGGGCAAACCATGAACTGAAGCAGGAGATGGCGCGGCGTCGCCTGCTGGAAGCGGAGCTGATCCGGATCGGCGACCAGCAGCAGAGACTCATCGGCCGGGAGCTGCATGACGGCCTCGGGCAGCACCTCACCAGCCTGGGCTTCTACTGCACGAGCCTGAATCAAACGCTGCAGAAGCATGGCCACCCGGCTGCGGCGGACGCGGCTACCATCGTCGGACTGGTGAAGCAGGCGTCCTTGATGACTCGCAAGATTGCCCACGGCCTGGACCCGGTCGCCATGGAGTCCGGTGGCCTTGCGCTCGCCCTGCAGAGGCTGGCGCAGACGACCTGCGCGCTGGATGGCATTGACTGCACGCTGCGCATCGGGTCGGACGTGGACTCGCTCGATCCGCCGATGCAGATCAACCTTTATCGTGCGGCGCAGGAAGCCGTGAACAACGCGCTGAAATACAGCCAGGGACACCACATCGGGATCGACCTTGAGCGCGAAGGCGGGATGCAGCGGCTTTCCATCAGTGACGACGGGGTGGGGGTGGACCCGGAGCAAATGGAGCGTGCCTCGGGACTGGGACTTCACAACCTGCGTCACCGGGCGAGCCTCCTGGGCGGCTCCTGCACGATCACCCGCAATGCTCTGGGCGGCACCACGGTTGCCATCAGCTATCCGATACCAGAGAGTCCGGGCCATGCCACAGAAGCCATCTAGCCCGGGCCGCGCAACCCAGATCCTGATCGTGGATGACCACCCCATCATCCGCGAGGGGTTAAGCCAAATGCTGAATCTGCATGAGGACCTGCACGTCTGCTGTGCGGCCGGCAGTGCCGAAGAGGCTCTGGCGTTGATGGCCTGCCAGCCTGACGTGGCCGTTGTCGACCTCAGCCTGCACTCGAACTCCGGCCTGGATCTTGTCAGGATGCTGCGGCAACACTATCCAAGGCTGGCAATCCTTGTCCTCAGCATGCATGACGAAACGCTGTTTGCCGAACGCGCACTGCGCGCAGGCGCCAACGGGTATCTGATGAAACTCGAGGCCACGGAGCATATTGTGAATGCCATCCGCGAGGTGCTGGCAGGCAATGTCTACCTGAGCGCCGCCATGCATGACAAGCTGGCGCGGGCCCTGAAGGCTCCTCAAAGAAGCCGCGCGGGCTCGATCGCAAGCTTGTCGGAACGGGAGTTCGAAGTCCTGCACCTGATCGGGCTTGGCTTCAGCACCCGCCAGATCGCCGGGAAACTGAATCGCAGCGTCAAGACCATCGAGGCGCATCAGGCCAACATCAAGGAAAAGCTGGACATCCCCAACGGCAAGGAGTTGATGCGCTTCGCGATTCAGTGGATCGAGAGCCAATAGGGGTTGAGTTGCTTTCGCCTGCTTGAACGCTCGACTGCTCGCGGCCCTGGGCCGGACGGAAGCCTGGTAGCGCGTGTCAAGGGCGGGGAACGTCCCACATAAGCTGCGTTCAGATCTGAAGTGAAGATCGATTTAGCTGGCCCGGGCCCGCACCGCAGTCCGCTTCTGGTGCCGCAGCGAATCTCGTTAGTCTCTTTTTTCCCCCGAACGGGGCGTTCCGCCCATGGCGGAATTTGCATACACTCGCCCACTCCGTGGACCAACGGCCAGCACAGGCGGTCCATCGTGATCTGTGGGCCGTCGGTGGGGATTCCACAGGGGGCGGCGCGGGCCCGGGGTTTGGGCGCTTCTGTCCCTTTCCGGTCGTTCAACCGGTAGATTCGAATACACGCCTGGCGGCCCGGACGCCGGAAAACAACCTGCTGCGTTTACTTCCCAAACTCACTGAACCTGGCCGCCAGGAATTCCACGAACAGCCGGATCCGGGACGACAGCTGGTGCCGCTGCTGGTAGACGGCATAGATGTCCGCCTCGGGCGTCGCGTATTGCGGCAGTACCTGCACCAGGCGGCCACTGCGCAGGAACCGCTCGATGTCCCACTCGGCGCGCATCAGGATGCCGTGGCCTTGCAGCGCCCAGTTGACCGCGATCTCGCCGTCATTGGTGGTGAGGTTGCCGCGCACATGGACCGATTCGGTCCGCGCCTTGGTCCCTTTGCCCGAGGTCAGGCGCCACACGCCATAGGCGTCGCTGCCCTGGCGGATGCCGATGCAGTTGTGCTGGCGCAGGTCGGCGGGCGTGTGCGGGGTGCCGTGGCTGCGCAGGTACTTGGGCGAGGCGCACAGCAGGCGCCGGTTCGGCGCCAGCTTCCGGGCCACGATGCGGGCGTCGGGCGGCTGGCCGAAGCGGACGCAGACGTCGAAGGCATCTTCGGTCAGCGGCGGCGGGTCGGCGGACAGCTGGAGCTGGACATCGACCTCGGGGTAGGTGGCGACATACTCGGAAATCACCGGCGCCACATGCATGCGCCCGAACCCCAGCGTGGCATTGACCCGCAGCAGGCCGCTCGGCCGGCCCTTTGAGCGGGTCAGGATCTGGTCCAGGTCGTCGATCTCGCTGAGGATGCGCCGCGCGTGCTCCAGGTAGACCTCGCCCTCCGGCGTCAGGCTCATGCGCCGCGTGGTGCGCGTCACCAGCGGCATGCCGATGCGCGCTTCCATCTGCGCCAGCCGCTTGCTGACCGCGGCGGTAGTGATCCCAAGGTCGCGCGCGGCCGCGCTCAGGCTGCCTGCCGTGGCCACCGACGTGAAGAATCCCAGTTCTGACGGTTGGATGCCGGACGATAGCGCCATTCCATCTTTAATTTCAGGTTAACAATGGTTTAACTCTACAAGCGATCCAAAACCTTGTCCACGGCCCAGAATCCGCCCCATGCACTCAACTCGTACTTGAATCGATCTGGACCAGGAGACACGGATGAAGACGTACCGCATTGCAACGATCCCCGGCGATGGCATTGGCAAGGAGGTGGTGCCGGCCGGCCGTGAAGTGATGGAGGCGCTGGCGGCTGCCGGTGCTGACTTCCGCTTTGAGTTCGAAGACTTCGACTGGGGTGGCGACTACTATCGCCAGCACGGCGTGATGATGCCCGCCGACGGCCTGGATGCGCTGCGCGACAAGGATGCCATCCTGTTCGGCTCCGCCGGCGACCCGCATATTCCCGATCACATCACGCTCTGGGGCCTGCGCCTGAAGATCTGCCAGGGCTTCGACCAGTACGCCAACGTGCGCCCGACGCGCATCCTGCCCGGCATCGATGCGCCGCTCAAGCGCTGCGCCGCGGAAGACCTGAACTGGGTGATCGTGCGCGAGAACTCGGAAGGCGAGTATTCGGGCGTGGGCGGCCGCGTGCACCAGGGCCACCCGATCGAGGCGGCCACCGACGTCAGCATGATGACCCGCGTAGGGGTGGAGCGCATCCTGCGCTTTGCCTTCAAGCTGGCCCAGTCGCGTCCGCGCAAGCTGCTGACGGTGATCACCAAATCCAACGCGCAGCGTCACGCCATGGTGATGTGGGATGAGGTGGCCGTGCAGGTGGCCAGGGACTTCCCGGACGTTACCTGGGACAAGGAACTCGTCGATGCGGCCACGGCGCGCATGGTGAACCGTCCGGCCTCGCTGGACACCATCGTCGCCACCAACCTGCATGCCGACATCCTGAGCGACCTGGCGGCGGCGCTGGCTGGCAGCCTGGGCATCGCCCCGACCGGCAATATCGATCCGGAGCGCCGCTACCCGTCGATGTTCGAGCCCATCCACGGCTCGGCCTTCGACATCATGGGCAAGGGCCTGGCCAACCCGGTAGGCACCTTCTGGTCGGTGGTCATGCTGCTGGAACACCTGGGCGAAAACGAGGCGGCGCAGCGCGTGATGCAGGCCGTCGAAGCCGTCACCGCCAACCCCGCGCTGCACACCGGCGACCTGGGCGGCAAGGCGACTACCGCTGAAGTGACCAGGGCGGTGTGCGACCTGCTTGCCGCTGGCCAGCAAGCGAAGGCCGCCTGAGCGCAAGGGCCGTTTCGTGAGCCTGCAATTTTCCGAGCCCAACGTGTTGCTGCGGCGCATGTTCGATGCGGCGGTCGCAGCCGCCCAGCCGGCCAGGACCCTGGCGCGGCACCTGCCGCCGCCGCCGCGCGGACGCACCGTCGTCATTGGCGCGGGCAAGGCCTCGGCGGCGATGGCGAGCGCGCTGGAAGCGGCATGGCCCGGGCCGCTTGAAGGCCTGGTGGTTACCCGCTACGGCTATGCGGTGCCGTGCTCGCGCATCGAGATCGTGGAGGCCGCTCACCCCGTGCCGGACGATGCCGGGCTGGCCGCTTCGCAGCGCATGCTGGCGATGGTGGGGGGCCTGGCCGAGGACGACCTGGTGATCTGCCTGGTCTCCGGCGGCGGATCGTCGCTGCTGCCGCTGCCGCTTGCCGGCATCACGCTCGACGACAAGCAGCGCGTCAATCGCGCGCTGCTGAAGTCCGGCGCCACGATTTCGGAGATGAATTGCGTGCGCCGGCACCTGTCCGCCATCAAGGGCGGCCGGCTGGCAGCCGCGTGCTATCCGGCGCGCGTGCTGAACCTGCTGGTTTCCGATGTGCCGGGCGATGACCCCATCGATATCGCCTCTGGCCCGACCGTGCCTGACCCGACCACGCGCGCCGATGCGCTGGCCATCGTCAAGCAGTATGCGATCGACCTTCCGCCCAATGTGATGGCAGTGCTGGCGTCCGACGCGGCCGAGACGCTCAAGTCCGGCGACCCGCGCCTGCCGCGCATCCGCACCGAGTTCATCGCCACGCCCCGGCTGGCGCTGGAAGCGGCGGCGCAGGTGGGCCGCGACGCAGGCTTCGCCGTGCACGTGCTGGGCGACGCCATCGAAGGTGAGGCCCGCGATGTCGGCAAGGTCATGGGCGGTATCGCGCTGGCAGCCGCCAGGCATGGCCAGCTGTTTGCGGCACCGTGCGTGCTGCTGTCCGGCGGCGAGACCACGGTCACAGTGCGGGGCGCGGGCAGGGGCGGCAGGAACGTGGAGTTACTGCTGTCGCTGTCGCTGACGCTGCGCGGCGAACCCGGCATTCATGCGATTGCGGGCGACACCGACGGCGTCGACGGCCAGGAAGAGATCGCGGGTGCCGTGATCGGCCCCGACACGCTGGAACGTGCCTGGCGCGCCGGACTGCGTCCGCAGGATGCGCTGGCCGCCAACGACGGCCATGGATTTTTCGAGGCGCTGGGGGATGCCGTCATCACCGGCCCCACGCTGACCAACGTCAACGATTTTCGCGCGATCTTGCTGACGCGCGCCTCTGGAGCCTGCGGTGCTCTGCCGTGAAGTGGTGGATGTGCTGGAGATGACCAACCTGGCCAGCCACACCGTGCTGAAGGAGCAGTTCGGCGTGGCCGGCAGCAGATCGTCATCTCGGCCGGCCTGCCGTTCACCGTGGCCGGCACCGCCAACCTGCTGCGCATCGCGCAGGTCCAGCAGGCAGACATCAGACAGGGGGGGCAAGGCGCTATCAAGCACTAATCAGCCGAAAACCGGCTGCAAACATAGAATATTCAGGAGACAAAGCATGCGTGGTACTGAACTCGTGCGTCGTATTTCCGGCGTGGCCGTGCTGGCAGCCGGCTTTATCCTCAGCGGCACTTGCCTGGCACAGGAATGGCCGGCCAAGCCGATCACCGTGGTGGTGCCGTTCCCGTCGGGCGGGACTACCGACGTGCTGGCCCGCGCGCTGGGCGACCAGTTGTCGAAGAGCCTGGGCCAGCCCGTGATCGTCGAGAACCGGCCCGGCGCCGGCGCCACGGTGGGCGCGGACTACGTCGCCAAGGGCAAGCCGGACGGCTACACCCTGCTGATGGGCGCGGTCCACCATACGATTGCCAGCAGCGTCTACAAGAAGCTGCCCTACAGCTTCCAGAAGGACCTGGCACCCATCGCCACGGTCGCCATGGTGCCCAACGTGCTGGTCATCAATGCCGCCAAGACGCCGGCGAAGGACGTCAGCGAACTGGTGGCCCTGGCGAAGAAGGCAGCGCCGGAGTTTGCCTATGGCTCCAATGGCAACGGCACCGCGCAGCACCTGATCGGCACCCAGTTCCAGGCCGCCACGGGTGCGCCGCTGCTGCACGTGCCCTACAAGGGCAGTGGCCCGCTGACCACCGATCTGCTCGGCGGACAGGTGACGATGTCGTTCGATACCCTGACGCCGGTGCTGCAGCACATCAAGTCGGGCAAGCTGCGCGCCCTGGCCGTGACCACCGCGCAGCGCTCCAGCGTCCTGCCTGATGTGCCGACGCTGGAAGAGGCGGGGCTGAAGGGCTTCGATATCGGCACCTGGTTTGGCGTGCTGGCGCCGGCCGCCACGCCAGCGCCCATCGTCACCCGGCTGAACGCCGAGATCGTCAAGATCGTGAAATCGCCGGACTTCCAGCAGCGCATGGTGGCGGTCGGGGCCGAGCCGATGGCGAGCACGCCGCAGGAGTTTGCCAAGCGGATCCAGGACGAGACGGTCAAGTTCGCCAGGCTGGTGAAGGACGGGAAGGTGACGATCGAGTAGGCGACCCGCCGTCATTCGGTTGCTTGCCTTCTCGCCTATATTGAACTCTGCCCGGCATCGCCTTATGCGTTGCACGGGCGGACTGCGGGTAACGGAGGGAGGGCGCCATGAAGATCGCGAGCATCGAAGCCATCGTCCTGCGCATTCCGTTCACGGTGGGCGGCGTTTCCGCCGCGGGCGTCTGGGGCGGCGCCGGGATGCAGGCCGCCGACTCGCTGCTGCTCAAGGTGACGACCGACGATGGGCTGGTCGGCTGGGGCGAGACCTTCGGCTTCGTGGGGATTCCGGCGGTCAAGGCGGCCATCGAACAGATGCTGGCGCCTGCCTGCCTCGGCCGGGACGCAACCCGGATCGATGCCATCGGCCTGGACCTGCAACGCAGGTTCCATGTCTTCGGGCGCAGCGGGGCCATCTTCTACGGGCTGTCCGCGCTCGATATCGCCCTGTGGGACCTTTGCGGCAAAGCGGCCGGGCTGCCTGTTCACCAACTGCTCGGCGGCGCGCGCCGGGACCGCCTGCCTGCCTATGCCAGCCTGATCCGGTATGCCGATCCCGAAACGATGGCGGTCAATGTCAGCCGCGCCATCGCCGATGGCTACCGGAGCCTGAAGCTGCACGAGGTCGACCTCGCGGTCATTCGCGCCGCCCGCGAAGCAGCGGGCCCGGACATCGAGATCACGCTGGATACGAACTGCCCGTGGCCGCTCCATGAGGCCATCGACATGGCGCGCGCGCTGGAACCCTTGTCGCTACGGTGGCTGGAAGAGCCCCTGTGGCCGCCGGAGAACTATGCCGGACTGGCCGCCCTGCGCCAGCAGTGCGCCATCCCGGTCGCCGCCGGCGAGAATGCCACCACGCTGATGGAGTTCCAGCACCTGCTCAGCGTGGGCGCCGTCGATGTGGTGCAACCCAGCCCGGCCAAGATGGGTGGCATCAGCGCCTTGCGCAACGTCTTTGCGCTGGCCGAGGCGCACAACACGCAAGTGATGGTCCATACCTTCTATGACGGCCCGGGGCTGCTGGCCAGCATGCATGCCACGGCAGCGCTGGGGGATGCTGCGGCCATGATCGAATGGCGCTACTTCGACATGGAGGCGCAGGTGCTTGGCGATGCCGTGGTGCCGCGCGATGGCATGATCGCGGTACCCGCTGGCCCGGGCCTGGGCATCGACCCGGATCCGGAGGTCATTCGGCGATATCGCGTTGCGTGAGCATCATCCCGGCATCAGAAATCCACCTTCTCCCCCGGCTGCGGCACGATCACGCCTGCCGCGGCGCCAGCGCCCAGCGCCGCCTTGAACGCTTCCGGTGTCCCGCTCAACTGCGGCGAGGTCTGATAGTGGATCGGGATCGCAAAGCGCGGCCGGATCAGGTCGCGCACCGCGATGGCGGCTTCCTGCGGTCCCATGGTGAAATGGCCGCCAATGGGGATCAGCACGAGATCGGGTTTGTAGACCTCCCCGATCAGCCGCATGTCACCGAACAGTCCCGTATCGCCCATGTGCCAGATCTTGAAGCCGTTCTCCAGCTCGATGATGTAGCCGACGGGCTCACCGCCGTAGTGGGTTTCGTCCTTGCCGGTGGCGGGGTTCTTCAGCGCCAGTTCCGACGAGTGTTCGGCATGCACTGCGGTGATTCTGGGGCCGGTCGGGCCAAAGGGCATGACCGTGCCGCTCTTGCCGAAGCGCTGCGCCTGCGCGGCCGGGACCATGCCCAGGCTGACCAGGGCCTGGCCCAGGCCGCCGCCGTTGTAGATCGGCGCGTTGGTCAGCCTGGCCAGGGCGGGGGCATCGCCCAGGTGGTCGCTGTGGGCGTGCGTGACCAGAATCAGGTCGACCTTGCCCAGCGCCGAGAGCTGCTTGAAGCCTGGCGGCGTCTTGGGATTGGTGGTGAGCCATGGGTCGACCACGATGACCTTGCCGCCGGGCGTGGTGATGCGCGTGGCGGCCTGGCCCAGCCACAGCACTTCGGCCTTGCCGGCGGTGGGCTGGCCGGCCGGCATCGGGCGCCGGGCCTCCGCTGGCGGCGTGGGCGCCGCGCAGGCGCCGAGCAGGGCGATGACGGTGGCGAGGAGAACGGCGCGCAGTCTGGTCATGGTCTTTCTTCCCTGGATGAATTGGCCTGGCAACTTGCAGTACTAGCGGACAAACATGCCCAATCCTTCGTGGTCGTAATACTCCAGCCACACGCGGTCGCTGGAGAACGCCGCTTGCGAGATCGTGCCCGGCGTCGCGTTCTCGTTATTGAGCGTGAAGGTAAAGACGTCGCCGTCCCAGTGGCTCAGCGGCAAGGTGAGAGGGGTGGCGCCCAGCGTCATCACCAGCGTGCCGCCCTGGTCGGCCACCTGCAGCGGACCGTAGTAGTCGTTCTGGTAGGTGCCGGTGTAAGCCGAGAGTGCGCGCGCCGGCAGCGGGTTGGCCGGGGGTGTCTGGCCGACCAGCCGGCCTTCCGGTGCCAGCAGCGGCGCAAGCGCATCGCCGTAGATCCTGCCCCAGTCGCGCCGGATGGCGCCGTACTGCACGAGATCGAAGAATTGTGCGTTCAGGGTTTCCGGGACGCCGATGGGATAGCCGTTGGTCAACGTGACGATGGCCAGGTTCAGCGACGGCACCGCGGTAAAGTTGGTGGCCGCGCCCACCGCGAACGCGCCGGAGTGGTTATAGGAGGCCAGCCCGAGTTCGGTCGTGCCGACATTGAAGCCATAGCCGTAGTAGCCGGCCGGCCGTCCGCTGACGGGCGGGCTGCTTTGCATCTGCTGGCTCAGCGCGGGTGCCAGCGCGGCGGCGTCGACGATGCGCTGGCCTGCGAACTCGCCTTTGGCGAGCAGCATCGCCAGCCATTTCGCGATGTCGGTGACGGATGAACTGACGCCCCCGGCGGGCGACTGCGCATCCGGCATCGTGCCCATGCCTTGCACCCAGGCGCCGTTGATCCTGACATGGCCGAGGGCGCGGTTGTCGCGCGCGGCAAAGTCGGCGTAGCGCGAACTGGTGCGCGCCATGCCCAGCGGTTGGTAGATGGCCTGCTCGGACAGCGTGGCCCAGTCGATGCCGGCCGCGGTGGCCACGGCCTCGGCGGCGGCGGTCATGCCAAAGTTGGTGTACGCATAGACTGCCCGGAACGGATGCAGCGGCAGGTAGCGCAGGCGCGTCAGTACCTGCTGGCGGTCGAAGCCCATGTCTTCAAGCCGGTCGCCGGCGTGGTCGGGCAGGCCGGAGCGATGGGCGTAGAGATCGCCAATGGTGACGGCTTCCGTGACTTCCGCTTCCGCGAGCGCGAACCACGGCAGGTGCGCGCGCACCGGCGTATCCCAACTGATGCCGCCGCGGCCGACCTGCCGGGCCACCACGGTTGCCCCGATGGGCTTTGACACCGACGCAAGCTGGAACACAGTGTCGGCATCGACCGGCGCGGGGTCGGTTACCAGCCTGCGGCCAAAGCCTTTGGCGTAAACGGTTTGATTGCCGCGCACCACGGCGACGGCCATGCCCGGCACACCGGAACTGGCCATCAGGTCAGCGGCCAGCTTGTCGACCTGGGTGATAGCCTGGGTGATCTGGGATTCGGGAACCGGACCGGGCGGCTTGGGCGGATCGTCGTCATCCCCACCGCAGGCGGGCAGGGCAGGGACCAGCAGGCCGCCCAGCGCGGCTCCCAGGAAACGGCGACGCTCTTGCAGTTTGCCCACGGTGGTTCTCCGCAGTTCTTAGGTCAGGCGGCTCGGCCGCGCCCTTGGATAGGAATACTGTAGGCGATGGGGGCGGGGAGTGGCGAATGCGAAACGTCTTATCGCCGCACGATGGCGGGGGCGAGAAACTGCAGGCCTCGCCGAAGGGTTCGGTGAGCGGGGGTGACAACCCGAAAGAACCTCGGCAGATTCGATCTCATTCAATCAAGAGTCGCGCGGGCAACCATGTTTCCATGGCGGGCCGGGCGGGGCAGCTGCAAGGCTGGCCGGGTCTTCTTCTGCTGAGGTTCCCCGGTATGTCACCCCCGTTGTCAGGCCCGCCACCTTCTTCTCGTCTGGGCAGGCGGGCTCTCTCTGGCTAGTAGGAGATAAGCGCGATGCAAATGTCTACCCATCACCCTTCAGGACCCCGGCATATCGTGCCGGCCGGCACGATCGAGTCCTTTGAGCAAATCAGCGCCGGGCTGAGTGCCATCCTGTTGCTGGTTGAAATCGAGAGCGAGCGTTCGGAGGGTTGCCACAACGTGTATTCGCTGCTGGCAATGGTGAAGGCGCAGCTGGACCAGACGGCGGCAAAGCTGTGCGCGGATGAATGACGAGTCCGTCGCGGCAAAACAAAAAGCCCGCACGTTCGTGCGGGCTTTTCGCTTTGAAACCTTGGTGCCCAGGAGAGGACTCGAACCTCCACAGTGTTGCCACCGCTAGGACCTGAACCTAGTGCGTCTACCAATTCCGCCACCTGGGCAAGGTGAGCGCCGGATTTTACAGCGCGCTGCGGATTTTGCAAGTCCCTCGGCCGGCTTTGGCGCAAGAAATCCGGTTGAGCTGCGGTGGGCCGCTGCTGCTGGTCAATCGGTGGACACGTCAGCGTCGGAAGTGAGGATGTCAAACAGCGCCTTGGCCGCAGGCTGCAACGCCCGGTCGCGACGGCGTATCAGCGCCAGGACAAGGTCCGCGGCAGGCTCGGTCAGCGCGATGGCGCACAGGCGGGGATGATCGCGTGGCAGTGCCAGGCCCGGCAGCACGGCCATGCCGAGGCGGGCTTCCACCAGCGCCAGCACGCCAACCACGTGATTGGCTTCCCCAGCCGGCTGGCACGCGGCGAGACCTTCGATGTGGTGATCCTGGCGGACTCGGGTCTCGACAAGCTGATATCGGAGGGCAAGGTGGCAGCGGGCAGCCGGGTGCCAGCCGAACTGCAGCAGCGCGTCTTCTTCTCCGCCGGGATGGTGGCGGGCCACCAGAGCGCGGCGGCTTCGCGGTTTGTTCGGTTCCTGGCGTCCCCGGCGGCAGCCACGATCGTGCGAACGACCGGACTGGAGCCGGTTGCCACGCCGCTGCCGCCGCCGGCTCCGCCGGTTCTGGGGCAGCCGGAACAACGCTGAACCGCTTCAATATCCGTTGGCGGCCGCAAAAAACAAAAAGCCCGCACTTTTGTGCGGGCTTTCTGCTTGAATCTCTGGTGCCCAGGAGAGGACTCGAACCTCCACAGTGTTGCCACCGCTAGGACCTGAACCTAGTGCGTCTACCAATTCCGCCACCTGGGCAAGGTGAGCGGCGCATTTTACCGAAGGTTCACAAATTTGCAAGCACCTCCGGCGGGTACACGCAGCATCGCTGGCCGGACTGCGTTACGGCGATCCGGATGTGCCACGGGCAATCAGAACGACGACACCATCGCGCCCTTGTACTGGGCCTTCATGAACTGGCGCACGTCTTCAGACTGGTATGCTGCCACCAGCTTCTTGACCCACGGCTTGTCCTTGTCCTGCGTGCGCACGACGATGATGTTGGCGTACGGGCTGTGGATGTCTTCCAGTGCGATCGCGTCCTTGGTCGGCTGCAGGCCGGCCGCGAGCGCGTAGTTGGTGTTGATCACGGCGGCGCTGACATCGGGCAGGGCGCGGGCCAGCTGCGCTGCATCCAGTTCCACGAGCTTCAGCTTCTTCGGGTTCTCGGCCACGTCCAGCGGCGTGGCGTTGACACCGTTGGTGCCGGCGCCTGCCTTCAGCTTGATCACGCCTTGCGACTGGAGCAGCAGCAGGGCGCGGTTTTCATTGGACGGGTCGTTGGGCACGGCCACCTTGGCGCCTTGCGGCAGGTCCTTCGGCGACTTCAGGCTCTTCGCGTAGATGCCGAGCGGCGAGATATAGGTGTAGCCCACGCTCTGCATCTTGTAGCCGCGCTGCTTCACCTGGCTGTCCAGGTAGGGCTGGTGCTGGAAGCTGTTGGCGTCCAGGTCACCGGCATCCAGTGCGGCGTTGGGCTGCACGTAGTCGTTGAACTCGACGACCTTGACGTTCAGGCCATTGCGCTTGGCCACTTTCTGGACGACTTGCCAGACTTCGGCATCCGGGCCGCTGACCGTGCCGACGCGGATGGTCTGTTCCTGGGCCGACGCGCTGCCGGCGGCGAAAAAACCAAGGGCGGACACTGCGACCGCCAGGCGCTTGATGAGAGACGTGCTGCGCATAGGAGTTCTGGAGATATTCTGGTTATGTGGCGAGTGAGACAGTCGCCTGGGCAGGGATCGCCTGACCGGGGCAAGGGCCACAGATTAACGCAATTGCGTCAAGAAGGCGCGGCGGGAATGAATCTGGCGTCTATTTCTTTTTCATAAGCTTATGAATCCAAACAACGCCAGATGGCCGGCATTAAATGCTTCTATGCCAAGGCTCAGTCTGCAAAGACTTCGCGCAATGTCCGCAAGGTGTCTTCCACGATCCTGTCACTCAGGCCGCCGGCCCGCCTGACCAGCCGGGACTTGTCCACGATCCGGAGCTGGTCCAGCAGGATCAGGCCAGTCTTGCGCTGAAAAGTCACCGGGACGCGAAACGGTGCCGGCCTGCTGCCGGTAGTCATTGGCGCCACGGTGACGGTGCGCCACTGGCTCAGCCGGCCACCGCCCCATATCCCTGGCCCTTCCACTCGATAAAGCACAAGCCATGGCCGAACGGGTCCGACAGCCTTGCCTGCCGTCCCCAGTCAAAGTCCTGCGGCCAGTCCTCGATCTCGGCGCCGGCTTCCAGCGCGCGTTCGATGGCCTGTTCCAGGTTGGCCACGACGAAGTCGAGGTGGACCGGCGTCCAGTGGCGGCGGTAGTCGCGCCGGGTATCGGCGCGGGTGGTGGGGCGGGTGCCGGCGGGCTTGGCGAGCAGGTAGATGGGGGTGTTGCCGCCCAGCATTTCGGCAACGGTGCCGTCGAACAGCTTGCGGTTCAGCCTCAGGCCAAGCCCCTGCGCGTAGAAGTCGATGCCGCGCGGCAAATCGTCGACATCGATATTGATCAGCAACTCCATGACAGCCTCCTGGCGGCGTTCCGTGTGAAAGCGGCCGCATTGTGCGCCGGGTCTCCTGACAACTGCTGTCAGGAGTGATGTTTCAGCCGGCCAGCCAGGTGCCAGGAACGGCGCGCTAGCCGCGCAACAGCTCCCGCACCACCGGGCGCAGCGCGTCGCCGAGTGCCAGGTGCGCGTCGGCATCCAGGTGCACGCCGTCGACCTCGCTGCTCTGGATCACGGTGCCGGCGTCGAACAGCGGACAGCCCAGTTGCGTGCAGACCTCGGCCACGGCTTGCGGCAGGCCCGTCCACTTATGTTCGCCGCCAGCAAACTTGGGCGCCAGCGGCCCGCGCGGGGTGCGGATCGGGGGTGGGGTGACGACCAGCACCGGAGGCACCGGCATGCCCGGCTCGATCGGCGCGCTGCGGATCGCCTGCACCAGCGTGGCGATGCCCTGGGCGGCGTGCCAGGCGTTGTGCGGGTGCATCGACTGGAAATCGTTGTTGCCCAGCATCAGGACCACCAGCGCCAGCGGCGAGTGGATTTCAACGCGCTGCGCCAGCCCGTGCAGGCCGTTGCGGCCGGGTTTGAATGGGTCGTCCCAGACCGTGCGGCGGCCGTTCAGGCAGTCTTCGATGACGCGCACCGGGGCGCCGCCGCCGGCGTTCAGGCCCAGCTCCAGCCGGCCGGGCCAGCGCACCGGGAAGGGCAGGCGCCGGCGCGTGCCGGGCACGATGCCCCATGACAGCGAGTCGGCGTAGACAAGGATCTGCAGGGGATCGGTTTCGGCCATCGGCGCTGCGCTCATGCGGGACTCCAGTCGGCGTGGATATTGGTCGATAAAGGGCAATGGCCCGTGTCAAGCCATGTTGCACCGCGCAGACAAAAAGGTCTCCCGAATACGCGGAGACTTCATAATATCGACTTACTGACGATCGGGAGAATGAAGTTGCGTTTCGAGCACTTGGTTGAGATCAACGATCCAGGCAATCCTCAACTGGATCCGCTGACGCCTGACCAGCTGTGGCAAGGGCTGGTGCTGCGCGCCGAGTCGCCCGAACTCTTCGTGCTGGGGCTGGACCGCGCCGAAGTAGTCGGCCGCGGCGACAACTGGATCGATCGCGTGCTGCATTTTGGCGAGGCGTCGATCCATGACCATGTGGTGTTCGAGCCGCGCCGGCAGGTGCGCTATGAAACCGCGGCCACGGCCGAGCATGCCGGCGGCACGCTGACCATGGCGATCGAGACCCCGGGCCCGGGCGCGCTGCTGCTGCGCTTTGTCTACAACACCACCATGCCGGCGGTCGACGCCAGCGGCGATGACCGCTATGCCGAGATCGTCAAGTCCGCCTACCACGAGGCCGATATCGACACCGTGTGCAAGATCCGCGAGATCGCTGACACCGGACGGCTGGGGTGAGCGAGGGTCCCGCCACGCCGGAGGGTTCCGGCCAGCGGCCGGGTCTGCCGACCCGGCTGGCGCTGCGTGTGCGCTACGGCGAGCGGCTGCGCTGGCTGGTGCTGGTGACGCTGATGCTGGGCACGATCTCGTCGATCGTCTCGTCCACCATCATCAACGTAGCGATTCCGGACCTGAGCCGGCATTTCGTGCTGGGGCAGGAGCGGGCGCAATGGGTGGCGGCCAGCTTCATGATTGCGATGACGCTGTCGATGCTGCTGACGCCCTGGCTGCTGAACCGCTACGGGCTGCGCCGCACCTTCCTGGGGGCCTCGCTGCTGCTGGGCGCGGGCGGGCTCTTTGGCGGCTTTTCACCGACCTACGGCGTGATGATCGCGATGCGCGTGGCCGAAGGCGTCGCCGCAGGCATTATGCAGCCGCTGCCCAATATCCTGATCCTGCGCGTGTTCGAAGAGCGCGAGCAGGGCAAGGCGATCAGCATGTTCGGCTTTGGCGTGGTACTGGCGCCGGCGCTGGGACCCAGCCTGGGTGGCTTCCTGGTCGAGGCCTTCGGCTGGCGCTCGATCTTCTTCGTGGTGGTGCCGCTGACGCTGATCGGCGTGCTGATGGCGCGGCGCTTCATGGCGGTGGACTCGATCATGATGGGCGAGCGCCAGCCGCTGGACTGGCGCGGGCTGGGCCTGGCCGGTATTGCCACGGTAAGCCTGCTCAACGGCGTGGTCGAGATGCGCGACAGCGTGCCCGCGGGCCTGGCGCTGTCGGGCTTCGGCGTGCTGATGCTGGCGGCGTTCGTGCTGTGGCAGCTGCGCGCGGCGCATCCGCTGATGAACCTGCGGCTCTACAGCTACCGGCAGTTCGCGGCCGGGGCGGTGGTGGCCTTTATCTACGGCGCGGGGCTGTTCGGCTCGACCTACCTGCTGCCGGTCTATATGCAGATGGCGCTGGAATACACGCCGTCGCGCGCGGGCCTGGTGCTGTTCCCGGCGGGCGTGATGCTGGCGCTGACGATCGCCATATCGGGGCGCTTCACCCACAAGATCGCGCCGCATATCCAGGTGTCGTTCGGGCTGGCGCTGCTGTCGCTGTCGTTCCTGCTGATGGCGCTGGGCTCGCGCTCCACGCCATATCTGGTGCTGGTGGCGCTGGCGGTGCTGGGGCGGATCGGGCTGGGCTGCATCCTGCCGTCGCTGACGCTGGGGGCAATGCGGGGGGTGGACTTCACGCTGATCGCGCAGGGCTCGAGCTGCATCAACTTCCTGCGCCAGCTGGGCGGCGCCATCGGCGTGAGCCTGGCGGGCGTGGGCCTGCAATGGCGGCTGGCGGAGCACGGCGCGGTGCTGGGCCAGGCCGGCGACGCCGCCGTGCAGGCGGCGCGCATCCGTGCCTTCGATGAAACCTTCCTGGCCGTGGGCGTGGTGATTGCCAGTGCGATGATCGCGGCGTGGCGGATCCGGCCGCGGCCGGTGCCGGCGGCCTGAGGCCGCCGGGCCTGGCTGCGCCGGCTTAGCTGGCTGCGCCGCTGCGCAGTTCTTCCACCAGCGCGATGTACTGCTCCATCGCCTGTTCGCGTGCGGTGCCGCGCAGGGCTTCCCAGGCTTCAAACTTGTAGCGGCCGACAAAGTCGGTCATGCCGGGCTTGTCGCCGTGGGCATCGCCTTCGCTGCCTTGCTTGAACAGGGCGTACAGGCGCAGCAGGGACATGTTGCTGGGGCGCTCGCTCAGTTGCTTGACGTCGATCTGGGCCTGGTCGAAGCGTGCCTGCAGGTCGCTCATGGGGGTTCCTCCGTGTGTGCTGTCTGGATTGCGAAAGTGCAGGCCGATGATAGCCGCCCGGCGGCGCCGCGCCGTCCGTATAAAACCGAAGAAGCCCTCGATTCCGGGCGTCACCGGATACAATCGCGCCATGTCCTGGATTCTTGCTGTTGAAACTTCTACAGAGTGGTGCTCGGTCGCGCTCGGACGTGCGGTGCCGGGTGCCGGAGTCGAGTGCCTGGTGCGCCATGAGCACACTGGTGCACGCTCGTCGGCACGCGTGCTGCCGGCTGCCGGCGAGCTGCTGGCCGAAGCCGGCATTGCGCTGGCGGACTGCGCTGCGATTGCCTTTGGCGCCGGCCCGGGCTCGTTCACGGGCCTGCGCACCGCCTGCGGCGTGGCGCAGGGGCTGGCCTTCGGCGCCGGGCTGCCGGTGGTTCCGGTCAATACCCTGATGACGTGCGCCGAGCGCGCGCGCGCCGCTACTCCGGCGCTGCCGGACGACACCGCGGTGCTGGTGGCCCTGGACGCGCGCATGGATGAAGCCTATTCCGCTGCTTTCCGCTGGCATGCCAGCGCGCGGGAATGGGCGGAAGTCACGCCGATGCAGGTCAGCGCGCCGGAAACCGTGCCGCTGCCCGACGGCGATTTCTGGCTGGCCGGCAATGCCTCGACGGTTTTCGGCGAGCGGCTGGCGGGCCTGGCGCGTGCCGCGCGCGTGCTGCCGGAGGCGATGCCCCATGCGCAGCCGATGATCGCGATTGCACTGCGCGCACTGGCGCGCGGCGAGGCCATCGACGCCGACCAGGCCATGCCGATCTACCTGCGCGACAAGGTCGCGCAGACCATCGCCGAACGCGAAGCCGCCGCTGCCGCCCGTGCCGCGGCCCAGGCCGGGAGCGCATCGTGAGTGCAGCCTATCCGCTCGATCCCCGCAACCACTGGCCGGCCGTGCCCGCCATGCCGGTGCTGCCGGACGGCTGGGCGCTGGGCCGCATGAGCGCGCTCGACCTGGCGGCCGTGGCTGGCATCGAGGCGCGTGCCTACAGCCATCCGTGGACCCGCGGCAATTTCGAGAACTCGGTCAAGTCCGGGCATCTCGGCCTGACGCTGCGCGACCCGGCTGGCACGCTGGTGGCCTACGCCGTGCTGATGCCGGTGGTCGATGAAATGCACCTGCTCAATATCACCGTCGAGCCGCGGCGCCAGCGCCAGGGGCTGGGGCGGCTGATGCTGGCGGTGGTGCTGGCCACCTCGCACGCGCACCGCATCCATACCATGCTGCTGGAAGTGCGGCCGTCCAATACCGGGGCGATCGCGCTGTACCAGGCGGCGGGGTTTGCCGAGATCGGGCGCCGCAAGGGCTATTACCCGGCCCTGGGCAGCAAGCGCGAGGATGCGCTGGTGCTGCGCCGCAGCTGGCCGGCCGAGTCCGCCGCCAATGAAGGCACGGAGGGCAGGGCATGAGCCGCCGCGCACAGTTCCTGGAAGTCCTGGGCATCCCGACCGAATGGGTGCCGCGCGAGCGCGCGGATGCGCAGGCAGAGGCTGCGCCGGAGGTGGCCGTGGCGCAGGCAGCGATGCCTGTTGCCGAGGCGCCTGTGGCCGAGGTTGCCGCAGTGGTTGCCGCTCCGGCTGCGGAACCCGCCATGCCGGTGCCGGCGCCAGTGGCGCCGCCGGTCTCCCGGGCACCGGCGGCGCCTGCTCTGGTTCCGGCCGGCCCGGAACCCGGCTCGGCGCAAGCAGATCGCGAAGCCGCCATTGCCAGCATGGAATGGCCGGCGCTGGACGCCGCCGTGGCCGGCTGCACCGCGTGCGGCCTGTGCCAGCACCGCACCAATACCGTATTCGGCGTGGGCGACCGCCAGGCCGAATGGATGCTGGTGGGCGAAGCCCCCGGCGAGAACGAAGACCTGCAGGGCGAGCCCTTCGTGGGCCAGGCCGGCAAGCTGCTCGACAATATGCTCGGCGCGCTCGGGCTGGCGCGCGGGCGCAATGTGTTTATCGCCAACGTGCTCAAGTGCCGCCCGCCCGGTAACCGCAACCCGGAGCCCGAGGAGGTGGCGCAGTGCGAGCCGTTCCTGCGCCGCCAGATCGCGCTGGTGAAGCCCAGGGTGATCGTGGTGCTGGGCCGCTTTGCGGCGCAGTCGCTGCTGCGCAGCACCACGCCCATCGGCAAGCTGCGCGGCACCGTACATAGCTATGAAGGTATCCCCGTGGTGGTGACCTACCATCCGGCTTACCTGCTGCGCACCCTGACCGACAAGGCGCGCGCGTGGGAAGACCTGTGCCTGGCCAGGGAGGTCCATGACCGTGCGGGAGCTGGGGCCTGACCTCTCCTTGACCCGCGGCGGCGACGGCAACAGGCCGTCGGGCCCGCCGCTGTGGCGCCGCGCCGCGTCGGCGCGCACGCGCGACCTGGCCTGGACCACGCTCTCGCCGCCGCTGCTGGCGGCGGTGCCGGGCGCGGCCCCGGCGCGCTGGCCCGCCGGCACGCTGGCCGCCTGGCAACACTGGCTGGAAGCCGCTGACCCCGCCACGCTGCCCGCCACCATCGACGAACTGGCCGACGGCCACGTCGCCCCTTCCGCCGACGATCCCGACCAGGATCCCGCCAGCCGCAGCCTGCGCCTGGGCCGCCATGCCGAGCGGCTGCTGCATTTTGCGCTGCGCCATATGCAGGGGCTGTCGCTGCTGGCCGCCAACGTGCCGGTGCGGTGCGCAGGACGGCAGGGTATCCGCACGCTGGGTGAGCTGGACTTTATCTGGCGCGAGCAGGCGTCGGGCGCGGTGGTCCACTGGGAGATGGCGGCCAAGTTCTACCTGATGGCGCCTGGCGACAGCCAGGTAGCGCGGGCGCAGGATTTCGTCGGCCCGAACCTGGTCGACCGCCTTGGCGACAAGCTGGGCCACATCGTGCACCGCCAGCTGCCGCTGGGCTGCACCGCGGAGGCACAGGCCCTGCTGGGACATACGGTGGACCGCAGCGAGGTCTACCTGCTGGGCTGGCTGTTCTATCACGATGGCCGGGTGCCGCCGGGGCTGGATGCGCTGGGCATCGCGCCAGACCATTTGCACGGCTGGTGGTCCACGCTCGATGACTGGGCCGCCCGCGCAGCCGCTCGGCCCGGCTTGCGCTGGTGCCGCCTGCCACGTACCGGCTGGCTGTCGGGCGCGCTGGTGCCCGAATCCGGCACGGAAGAAGCCGGCGCGCTGCGCGCGATGCTGGCGCAGCGCTTTGCCGACCCGCGCCATGACCACGGCTGGCGGCGCGAATCTCCGGTGATGCTGTGCGAACTGGAGCCGGCCGGGCCAGAGGCGCCAGGCTGGTGGCGCGAATGCTCGCGCGGGTTCGTGGTGCCGCCGGGGTGGGAAGAGCGGGCGCTGGCGCGGGCGGCGGAGCCGCCAAGACCGGGGCCGCAGGCCGCGCAGGACGCGGCGTGACCCTCGCTGCGCCGGCTAGTGGTGCTTGTCCTCGCCGATCATCGCCAGCGAGTTGAAGGTGCGCGCGTTGTACTTGTGCAGCTTGAGCACCAGCGCCATGGTCACGCAGATAAACAGGCCCAGTGCGACGATGACCACGCCGATCGGCACGTTCAGCTTGATCAGCAGCGCATACAGGCACAGCATCAGCAGCACCGAGACGTTCTCATTGAAGTTCTGCACCGCGATGGAGTGGCCGGCCGACAGCAGCACGTGCCCGCGGTGCTGCAGCAGCGCGTTCATCGGCACCACGAAGTAGCCAGACATGGCGCCCACCACCATCAGGAACACATAGGCAATGGCCATGTACAGCGGCATCTGCAGGCCCATCACGTCCAGCGTGACATTGGGCATTGCATCCTTGGTGTAGAACGCCATGATCATCACGGTGGCGCCCATTGCCACGCCAAAGGGCAGCACCGACAGTGACTTGCGCAGCGGGATGCGCGCCGCGGCCAGGATCGCGCCCACGGCCACGCCCACGGCCACCACGGCCTGCAGCAGCGCGCCCTGGGACAGGTTCAGGCCCAGCGATTTCTCGGCCCACTTCAGCACGATGAACTGCAGCGTGGCGCCCACGCCCCAGAACAGCGTGGTCACCGCCAGCGAGATCTGTCCCAGCTTGTCGCGCCACAGCGCCACGAAGCAGTCGCCGAACTCGGCGATCAGCCTGATCGGGTTCTTTTCCTGCGCCGGATAGCGGGCGCCGGTATCGGGGATGAACAGGTTGAAGATCGAGGCGACCACGTAGAACAGCATGATCACCACCATCGCGGCCTCGGCCGGGGTGTCGATGCCGGTGTTCAGGAACGGGACATCCAGCTGCAGCAGCATGCCTGACACGTGCACGGAAATCAGCGCGCCGCCGACCACGGTGCCCAGGATGATCGAGCCCACCGTCAGGCCTTCGATCCAGCCATTGGCCAGCACCAGTTTCTCCGGCGGCAGCAGCTCGGTCAGGATGCCGTACTTGGCCGGCGAGTACGCCGCCGCGCCGAATCCCACCACGCCATACGCCAGCAGCGGGTGCAGCCCGAACATCATGATGGCGCAGCCGACCACCTTGATGGCGTTGGTGATGAGCATCACCCGCCCCTTGGGCATGGAGTCGGCAAAGGCGCCGACGAAGGCGGCGAGAACGACGTAGGAAAGAACGAAGAACAGCTTGAGCAGCGGGGTCATCCACTGCGGGGAATGCAATTCGGTGAGAAGGGCGATGGCGGCGATCAGTAAGGCATTGTCGGCCAGCGAAGAAAAAAACTGCGCGGCCATGATGGTGTAAAAACCCTTCTTCATGCTGTCGACTTTTTCTCCATCGCGAGCTCCGCTCAGGTTGGCCAGGCTGGCGCCTACCGGGGAGGCCATGGTTTGCAGGGAACCTTGTGCCGCGGCCGTGTCGAATTGTGTCTGTGGTGCTGCGCTGCGGCGCCTTGAGGCTTGCCTGACAGTCATTGACATAATGCTTCGCTTTTAGAACATGGCCGGAGCGTCCGGCTTTATATCACGAAAACATGACATTCCCGAACCCCGGCAAGGGCTCTTTTTGACAGCGGATTGCCGTGCCGATTCCCCAATGACCCCCGGCAACGGCATCTGAATGTGTTCAAATAACGACTGCGACCGCGACCAGCCGACCGGGTCTTCCCCGATCTGGTGCGTGGTCGAACCGATATGGTGACTGGGATACAAGGGCGTGCCAATTCCGCACATTCCCGCATGCCAGTCGCCGCAACATGCTGCTGCACACCGACAGGTGACGTTTGCGCCATCGATACTGAGACAGAGCCGTACTTCCAGCGCCCGCGCCGGCTGCCCACGCCGCCAGCGGCGCCGCCGGCTTGCTCGTCCGCTTCCTGAGATGTGACTTCCATGCCAAGACCCATCCACGCTGTCATCCACCAACCCGCCCTGGCCAACAATCTCGACATCATCCGCGGCAAGGCGCCGGAGTCGCGCATCTGGGCGGTGGTCAAGGCCAATGCCTACGGCCATGGCATCCGCCGCGTCTTTGCCGCCCTGCGGGGCGCCGACGGCTTCGGCCTGCTGGACCTGAACGAGGCCGTGCTGCTGCGCGACCTTGGCTGGCAGGGCCCGATCCTGCTGCTGGAGGGCTTCTTCCAGCCGCAGGATGTTGCCGTCATCGAACAATACCGCCTGACCACCGCGATCCATTGCGACGAGCAACTGCGCATGCTGGAAAGCGCACGCGCCAAGGGACCGCTGGCGATCCAGCTCAAGCTCAATACCGGCATGAACCGGCTCGGCTTCCATCCGGCCGCTTACCGTACCGCCTGGGAGCGTGCACGCGCCATGCCCTGTGTGGGCAGTATCGTCCATATGACGCATTTTTCCGATGCGGATAGTGCCCGAGGCGTGGCCCACCAGATCGAGGCTTTCGACGCCGCTACGGCCAACCTGCCGGGGGAGGCCAGCCTGTCGAACTCGGCCGCGGTGCTGTGGCACCCGCAGGCGCACCGCGCCTGGGTGCGCCCCGGCATCATCCTGTATGGCGCCTCGCCGACCGGGCGCGATGCCGATATTGCCGGCACCGGCCTGCAGCCCGCCATGTCGCTGCACAGCGAACTGATCTCGGTGCAGGACCTGCAGCCGGGCGATACCGTCGGCTACGGCTCCTTGTTCACCGCCGAGCGGCCGATGCGCATCGGCGTGGTGGCGTGCGGCTATGCCGACGGCTACCCGCGCCATGCGTCGGGCTGGGGCGAGCAGCGCGCACCGGTGCTGGTCGATGGCGTGCGCACCGAACTGGTCGGGCGCGTGTCGATGGACATGCTGTGCGTGGACCTGACCCCGTGCCCGAAGGCCAGGGTCGGCAGCCCGGTCACGCTGTGGGGCCAGGGCCTGCCGATCGACGAGGTGGCGCAAGCCAGCGGCACGGTGGGCTATGAGCTGATGTGCGCACTGGCCCCGCGCGTGCCGACCTCGGTGGCGACGATCACGGCTTCGGACAGCGCCGCGCCTGCCGTGGCCTGATCCGGGGGGTTGGTGCGGGCGCTGGCCCGCGCACTTGCCATCTGCCGGCCGGGCCACTTGTGGGCCCGGCTCGTTTTTTCCTGCAAGGACATCCGTTGGCCAAGACCAAGACTGTCTATACATGTACTGAATGCGGCGGCACCACGCCGCGCTGGGCCGGCCAGTGCCCGCATTGCCAGCAGTGGAACACGCTGGTGGAGACGGTGGCCGAGTCCGCCGCGAACAAGCGCTTCCAGCCGCTGGCGGCCTCGGCCACGGTGCGCAAGCTGTCGGAGATCGATGCCGCCGACGTGCCGCGCTTTTCCAGCGGCATCGATGAATTCGACCGCGTGCTGGGCGGCGGCCTGGTGTCGGGCGGGGTGGTGCTGATTGGCGGCGATCCCGGCATCGGCAAGTCCACGCTGCTGCTGCAGGCACTGGCTAACCTTGCGGGCCAGCGCCGCGTGCTCTACGTCAGCGGCGAAGAATCCGGTGCGCAGATCGCGCTGCGCGCGCAGCGGCTGGGCGTGGAAAGCCCGTCACTGGGGCTGCTCGCCGAAATCCAGCTGGAGAAGATCCAGGCCACGCTGGAAGTGGAAAAGCCCGAAGTCGCGGTGATCGACTCGATCCAGACGCTGTACTCCGAGGCGTTGACCTCCGCGCCGGGCTCGGTCGCGCAGGTGCGCGAATGCGCGGCGCAGCTGACGCGCATTGCCAAGAGCAGCGGCATCACCATCATCCTGGTCGGCCACGTGACCAAGGAAGGCAGCCTGGCCGGTCCGCGCGTGCTGGAGCATATCGTCGATACGGTGCTGTATTTCGAGGGCGATACCCATTCCTCGCACCGGCTGATCCGCGCCTTCAAGAACCGCTTCGGCGCGGTCAATGAGCTGGGCGTGTTTGCCATGACCGAGCGCGGCCTGCGCGGCATCAGCAATCCGTCGGCGCTGTTCCTGTCGCAGCACGAAGAGACCGTGCCGGGCTCATGCGTGCTGGTGACGCAGGAGGGCACGCGTCCGCTGCTGGTGGAGATCCAGGCGCTGGTCGATACCGCCCATGTGCCCAACCCGCGCCGGCTGGCGGTGGGCCTTGAGCAGAACCGGCTGGCGCTGCTGCTGGCAGTGCTGCACCGGCACGCGGGCATAGCCTGCTTTGACCAGGACGTGTTCCTCAACGCTGTGGGCGGGGTCAAGATCACCGAACCCGCCGCCGATCTCGCGGTGCTGCTGTCGATCCACTCGTCGATGCGCAACAAGCCGCTGCCGCGCGGCCTGGTGGTGTTCGGCGAAGTCGGCCTGGCCGGCGAGATCCGGCCCAGCCCGCGCGGGCAGGAGCGTCTGAAGGAAGCCGCCAAGCTGGGCTTTACGATCGCCGTGATTCCTAAGGCGAACGCGCCCAAACAGAAGATCGACGGGCTCGAAGTGATCGCGGTGGAACGCATCGAGCAGGCCATCGACCGCGTGCGCCATCTGGACTGAGCCATGGACGACGGCATCGCCTTCGAGACCGAACGCCTGCGGCTGCGCCAGTGGCGCGAGGTGGACTATGCGCCGTTTGCCGCGCTCAATGCCGACGCGCAGGTGATGCGCTATTTCCCTGCGCCGCTGGCGCGTGTTGAAAGCGATGCGTTGGCCGACCACTGCCGCAGCCTGATCGCAGCGAAGGGATGGGGCGTCTGGGTGGCGCAGCGCAAGGCGGACGGTGTTTTCCTGGGGTTTGTCGGACTGCACGAGCCCACTGCGGCGCTGCCGTTCGCGCCCTGCGTGGAGATCGCCTGGCGCCTGGCGCGGCACGCCTGGGGCAGCGGCTACGCGACCGAGGCGGCACGCGGCGCGCTTGCCTGGGGCTTTGAGCGGCTGGGGCTGGATGAGATCGTGTCTTTCACGACACTCGCCAATGCCCGCTCGCGGGCGGTCATGGAAAGGCTCGGCATGCGTGAGGATGCCGTGGGTTTCGAGCATCCCGCGTTGCCGCCAGGGCACCCCTTGCGGCCCCATTGCCTGTACCGTTTGCCGCGTACGGCGTGGCAGGCAGCCGGCGCATAGCACCCCTGCGTCAATCCGCCACAGGGCAGGGGGCTTGCGCTGCATGTGACGCCAACTGCAGGCGCTGCAAAATAGGTAATAATGCGCAGCAATGCCGCGCCATCCACTGACGGCACCGCTTACCGGATTACCTGATCACCCACTATGCAAGCCAACTCACGCGCCTATTTCCTGCTGATCGCCCTCGTTTCCTTCGGCCTGGTCGGCGTTGCGCTCTACCTGCAGTTTGAAAAGGGCTACCAGCCTTGCCCGCTCTGCGTGATGCAGCGCTTTGCCTTTATCGGCATCGGCATCTTCTCGCTGCTGGCCGCCGTGGCGCAGAATACACGCTCGCTGTGGCAGGGCCTGGGCATGCTGTCCGGCATTGCCGGGATTGCGGTGGCGGTCTACCACGTGTCGCTGCTGCTCAATCCCAAGGCCAGCTGCGGCATCGATCCGCTGGAGAACTGGGTCAACGCGCTGCCGACTGCCAAGGCGCTGCCGCAGGTGTTCTACGCGGATGGCCTGTGCACCGCGCCGCTGCCGCCGGTTCTGGGGCTGTCGGTGCCGGCATGGTCGCTGATCTGGCTGTTTATCCTGACGCTGACGCTGGCGGTGGGGTTGATCCGGCGCGAGAAGAATTTCCGCTGAGTGGTGAATTGATAAAGAAACCGGCGCACCAGGCGCCGGTGTTTGTTTGATGCAACGGATTTTCGAGCAGCGCTGGTTTGCTTTGACGTAGTCGGGTAGTACCTGTTGCGCAGGGCCAGCCACAGTAGCTTGATCGCCGCCGCCACGGCCCGGCACTCCTTTCTGCTGGCGTATCCCAGGCTGTTGCGGATCAGATGCATGATGCAGGACTGCAGCCTCGTTTGGGGGAACACCGCGTTCAGGGCCTGTTCCATGCCCTTGAGGCCGTCAGTTACCGCAGTCAGGATGTCCTGGGTGCAGTGGTCCGGCTAGCCACTACTCCGTCTCGCTCTTAGCAAGTTGAGAGCGCCTTCTGAAACTATTCCATATTATTTCCCGGGGCCTGAAGGATGCTTTGTCCATGCAGGCCGCTGCCACCATTTCCCTCGACCAACTCCGAAGGGAGGGCCTGTGACTGGGCGACAGAAATCCTGGTTTCATTCTTGAAGCATCTACTGATGTGCCGTGCCAACTGTGGAGCCGCATATTTTGCGCCATAGATGAAACGCAGAGCAGGCCCAAAGCTCAGCGCGGCGGCCGGCCCAACCACATATAGGTCGCGTACATTGGTTTCGAAATTGCGCGTCAGACTTGGCGAGCCGTCAATGAGTGAAAGCGAATTCAAGAGTTCCTGGGAAATGAAGGAATGTCTGGCCATGTCAACCTTGAACCCCGTCGCGACAACAACATGATCAGCGCTAAGGCAGGACGTTTCGTTCCTGGTCGCGACCTGCAGAACTACCTGACCATTCTTGACTTCGGCCTGCCTGATTTCAGTCTGAGTCAAGATATCAATCTTGCCATCCACGCGATTGCGCAGCCACCAGGCACCCGACGGTCCCCACCCAGTCTCTAGAGTTCTCTTGCGGCGCTCAAGATTCATCATGTGGAAGACAATAGGGTACTCGGACACCAAGAAGGAAGACAAAAGAGCGCTCGGAGTATTCGACTGCCAACCGCGTCCTATCCCGACGTGCGATCTCAGTAGCCTTGAGATACCCCCACGGGAGGTACGCGGTTCATTACTCCAATTCACAGTCGCACCGCGCACGAGTAAGCGAACCCGCGCTCCGATCTCGCTCAACAGTGCGGCGAGCCCGATTGCCGACTGACCTCCGCCCACAACGACGATGTTCTTGTTCTTAGCCCATTCCAGACTCCCGAATTCGCTGGAGTGAACCACGTAAGGTGTCGGCATGCCCTGTAGTGCTGGAGGCATTTGCGAAAATCCCTTCAGACCCAAAGCCATTACCACGCGCCGCGCCGCCAGGGAACTGCCGTCGCCCAGGGCCAGCCGGAAGAATCCATCCTTGCGGTGCATATCGACAACTTCCACTGCGCGAACATGACTGACCAACTGCGACTGAAACCAAAGCCCGTATTCCACAAAGAGCTCGAGCGGCAGGTGCATACCAATCGGCTTATATTCAATACGATTGCGACGGCAATATTCTTCAATCGTATAGCCTTCCCGCGGCGCATAGAGATTCGAGGCAAATCCTTCCGAGCGCAACAGCATGCCTGGAGGCATGAAATTCCTCCAGGCATGCATTGGTTTCCCAAGAATTTGATGAGGCACGCCAGCTGAGGTCAGGTAGGCCGAAACCGATAAGCCATAGGGACCAGCTCCGATGATAACAGTATCCGTTGACGAGATCATTATTGCTCTTCCCCTTAAACTTGCCTGGCTTGCGGAGCCGCGCAGTACGGACCACCGCATGATGCTGCGGTGCAGAAAATCATTCTTGAATCATTTTTCCGGTGCTGTCATGTCTTCGATAAAATCATGCCACTGAAAGTGCGAACCAAATAACCACAGGCGCGGGGCGACCATAGTGCGGCGCCTTGAGAGATCAACCGCTCTATTGACTTCACGATTGACCATCGGGCGCGCCAATCCAGGCAATTGAACAGTTGCGATCGCCCAATTCAGCGTGTCCAATAGATCGGCGTGGCGTGCTGCACAGCGATTTCCGATTGCTTCTATCGTGCCGTCCAGCCAGATTAAGGCAATCCAGAACCAGGCCGCCGTGTCTTCTGTACGGGCGCGCACACTCGCTTTCTTGATTCTCTTTCGGGTGGCCGGACACTGCTTGCGCGCAGGCGCAGGTCGTCAGAGCCATGTATGCCATGGCGGACATAGTCGAATTGCTGGCGATGCAACCGGTTCCAGCACCGGTGGCGCGGCGCAACGTGGCCTCGACCACATTTTGGTCCTTCACACGGAGGCTCGGCTTTGGTTAGATAGACTCCGGAGCGGAAATCCATTGTCTGTCAGGGGATGGCCATGAATGCCGCTGCGGGACGAACTGGGCGGATCGATCATGAAGCGTTTGTTCGACATAGTTTTCGCCTCCATGGCATTGCTCGTGCTGGCCATTCCGTTGCTGATCCTGGCTGGCGCAGTGCGATGGAAGCTGGGCAGTCCGGTGCTGTTTCGTGCAACACGTGCAGGCCTGGGTGCCAGGCCATTCGAAGTCGTGAAGTTCCGAACCATGACGGAAGAGCGAGGCCCTGATGACCAGCTCTTGCCGGATGAAGAAAGGCTCACGCCGTTCGGCAATTTTCTGCGCCGCTCCAGTCTCGATGAGCTGCCTCAGTTCTGGTGCGTTCTGGTGGGCGATATGAGTGTCATTGGTCCACGACCTTTGCCGATGAAGTACCTGCCGTTCTACTCACCGGACCAGGCACGTCGTCATCTGGTCCGTCCCGGCATTTCCGGCTGGGCGCAGGTGAACGGGCGGAACTCTCTGAGCTGGGAAGATAAGTTTCACTTCGACACCTGGTATGTGGACCACTGCTCTTTCTGGCTGGATCTGAAGATCCTCTGGCTCACGGTGGGCACTGTCATGGACCGCCGGGGCATCAACGCCGCGGGGGATCTGACCGTGCCTTCATTTACAGGCAGCCCAGGCACCCAGTACGTCGCCAGCGAGTCCGAGCCCGCGCAGAAAGAAGAAGTTCCGATTCGCACGGCATGACGAGTGTTCATGCTGAATGCCGCATGTTCTCCTTGTGACCATGCTTCTCTCGCGAAGAGATCGATGCCGTATCGTGGCAGTTCAGCTCGAACAAGACAAGCTACCGGACCAGGAGGGCAAGGACGTTGGTGAGAGGCTGTGCCGGTGGGTGTTCAAAGGCGTGTTGCTACTACGTGAATTTGCGCACGTATCGTGCTTCTTTCCAGCCGGTGATTCTGATTAGATGGTAGGTGTTACGGTTGGGCGCAGGACAATGGCCGCAGTTCTGGCGGGACGGCTTCGCGCGATCGGTGAGTCCCGGTTCAAGAGCGGCAAAGAAGAAAGTCGGCGCTCCAGCCGCAGGACCGAAATCCGGTCCGACGAAAGCATCGAAAGACCTGCATGATGGGGCTGTGGGGCTATGGCAGGGTCATTGTGGTTGGAATGAGATTGGGGTGAAGATGAACGTTCTTTTGACCTGCATAGGGAGACGGCGCTATCTGGTGGAGTATTTCAAGTCGGAGCTGAACGGGACCGGCATGGTGCTTGGGGTGGATATGCAACGCGGCGCGCCGGCCGCGAGCGCATGCGACATGTTCCTGGTAGGCCCCGGCCTCTTGGCGGATAACTACATCGACTTCCTGATCGATGTATGCAGGGTGCATCGGGTCTCGGCCCTCCTGTCGCTGAATGACTTGGAGCTCCCGCTCATTGCCGAGCACGCTCAACGGTTTCGGGAAATCGGAACGATACCGGTCATCTCGTCGGCAGAGGTCATTAGCCTTTGCGCGGACAAGTTCCTGACTGCGCAGTTCGCCGAATCAATCGGGCTGTCCACGCCGCGCAGCTATGCGACCCTCGAAAGTGCAGAGCATGCCATTGCGACGGGCTCGGTAGCCTTCCCTCTGATTGTCAAGCCCCGCTGGGGCAGCGCTAGTTTTGGCATCTTCGTCGTCGAGGACCTGAACGAGCTTCGCTTCGCCCGTGCGTACTGCCAGCGGATCTTGCAGAAATCGATCTTCGCAAAGATGGGACAGCCAGGGATGGAGGTGCTGATCCAGGAAGTGATCTCGGGCCAGGAGTACGGGCTCGATATCTTCAACGACTTTGAGGCGAGGCCGATCGGGTTTGCGGTCCGCAAGAAGCTGTCGATGCGGGCGGGGGAGACGGACCGGGCGATCACTGTCGAAAGCGCGCCATTCAACGACCTGGCCACGCGAATCAGTCGCGAATTGCGGCACATCGGCAATGTCGACTGCGATGTGATCGAGCGCGACGGGCGTCAGTACCTCCTGGAGATGAATCCAAGATTCGGAGGAGGCTATCCCTTCACCCATATAGCGGGAGCCAACCTGGTGCGGATACTGCTGAATTGCGTGCGCGGCGGGCAGCAAGGGCAGGAAGTCCGCTATCAGGCCGGTATCGAACTGGCCAAGTGCGACTACCCGGTCGGCGTGGGAGCACGGGTTGAGGAGGGATAAAGGCAGGCGCTAACAATCAATGCAACAGGACGGAGCAGCCACACTCGTCCGAGATGGATCTTGAACCAGACTGTCGGCAAATCGCGGCGATTTCCGTGAGCGGTTGCGCGCTCATTTCCATGGCGCGCCGGGTCAATTCGGCAGCGCTGCTCAGTGTGAGCACAGCGAGGCAGATGCCCGGGAGCCGCCAGGCGACAGGTGCCGGCCAAATGCGTCCCCTCGTGAAGAGCGTCATCGGTCAGATGCTTGCCGACGCGCCATACACTGGGCCTTTTTGACATTCCGATGTGCGAAACCAGACATTGTGCGGTTTGCACACCCGATAGATTGAGGGCTCGCGACCCGCCCGCCCCGGGCCGTCCACATTTCGCCACTCCCTGCAGGGAGGCATATTGTGAACACTTCAAGCATACCGACCAAGCCTTTGCGCGCGGTGTTGATGCAACGGCTGAAACAACGGCTCAAGCCGTACACGCCAGCCTGGTTGCTGAAATACCACCACGACCGGACCATCCGCAAAGACCGCGCACTGTATCAGGGAAAGGCGCTTCGCGAGGTGTTTTCCCATGTCTACGAAACCGGGGGGTGGGGCGTGGCGAAGGACCACTCCGGGTTCTACAGCGGGAGCAGTTCTCATGATCCGGCGATCGTCGACACCTATGTCGAAGCCGTAACGGCCTACCTCGGCTCGTTGCCATACCGGCCAGACGTGGTTGACCTCGGTTGCGGCGATTTCAATGTCGGCAGCCGTATCCGGCCGGCTTGCGCACGCTATGTTGCTTGCGACGTGGTGGAGGCAGTCATCCAGTCGAACCGCACCAGGTTCTTCTCCAGTCTTGATGTGGACTTCCGGTGCCTCGACATCACAAGCGAGCCCTGGCCGAGAGGTGACGTCGTTTTCCTGCGCCAGGTGCTCGATCATCTGGACAACGCACGCATTGCCGGCGTGCTTGCCAGCCTGACGCCATACAAGAGCCTGATTCTGACTGAGTATTTGCCTCTGGCACCCGATTTCCCGCCAAATCTCGACAAGCCGATCGGTCCTGGTCTCCGGATTTGGGGCGCTATACCAAGCGGAATCGTGGTGACGGAGCCGCCGTTCGAGCTGAAAGCCTTGTCGACGCAGATACTCTGTGAGGTGCAGGACAACGTAGGCGTCATTCGTACCATCGCGTACGAACTGCCTCGGCAAACCTGACTGAACCTCTGCCAAGATGTAATGTGCCGTCCTTGACGGTGCCAGGGGCAAGGGATTTTGACGTAGGAGGCCAGGGCCGGTTCGAGGCCCGGCAGTGCGGCAGCGACGGCCCAGGCGGCAGTTCGGGTCCGGTTAATCGGATGATCGGCGATGCGGCCCAGCACTTGGCGCGGGTAGTCTTGGTGCTGAGGCCGCTGAGCTGGCTGTGCCAATGAGCGTGTACCCCCTGCGCCCGAAAAGAGGCGGTCACGCAATCTGCTCGATTTGCTCCTGCAACTCCAGCCACTTCTCCTCAAGCGTCTCCAGCTCGCCGTTGACCTCGCCCTGGCGCTTGAGCATCTCCATCAGCTTGGTCTTGTTGGCTTCGGCATAACTGCTTTCATCGGCCATGAACTGGTCGATCTCCTCCTTGGCGGCTTGCAGCACCGCCATGCGCTTTTCCACCTTTTCCAATTCTTTGGTCAACGGCTTGCGCAGTGCTGACAGCCGCTGGCGCTCGTCGGCTTCCGCGCGGCGCTGGTCCTTGCGGTTGACCGCCGCGGTGGCATCGCCGGCGTTCTCTGCCAGGTGCGCGGCGGTGGCGGCATTGCGCTTGGCCGCGGCCTGTTGCAGCAGCCAGTCGCGGTAGTCGTCCAGGTCGCCGTCGAACGGCTTGATGGTGCCGTCGGCCACCAGCATGAACTGGTCGGCGGTCGCGCGCAGCAGATGCCGGTCGTGCGACACCAGGATCAGCGTGCCTTCGAACTGCGCCAGCGCCATGGTCAGCGCCTCGCGGGTGTCGAGGTCCAGGTGGTTGGTCGGCTCGTCCAGCAGCAGCAGGTTGGGCTTCTGCCAGACGATCAGCGCCAGCGCCAGGCGGGCCTTCTCGCCGCCTGAGAACGGTTCGATCGGCGAAGTGGCCATGTCGCCGCGGAAGTTGAAGCTGCCGAGGAAGTCGCGCAGTTCCTGCTCGCGGGTATCGGGTGCCAGCCGCGCCAGGTGCTGCAGCGGCGAGTCGTGGTCGCGCAGCGTCTCCAGCTGGTGCTGGGCGAAGTAGCCGATCTGCAGGCCCTTGCCCAGGCGCAGGTTGCCCTTGAGCGGATCCTGCGTGCCCGCCAGCGTCTTGACCAGCGTCGACTTGCCCTGGCCGTTGGCGCCGAGCAGGCCGATGCGCTGGCCGTTCTGGATCGACAGCGCCAGGTTGTGCAGGATGGTGACGGGCGGCTCGGCCTCGGCATAGCCGCAATCGACACCGTCGAGCACCATCATCGGGTTGGGGGCGGCGTCGGGTTCGCGGAACTCGAAAGCGAAGCCGGCGGCCACGTGCACCGGCGCCAGCCGCTCCATCTTTTCCAGCGCCTTGACGCGGCTCTGCGCCTGGCGCGCCTTGGTCGCCTTGGCCTTGAAGCGCGTGATGAACGATTCCAGGTGCGCGATTTCCTTCTGCTGGCGCACGTAGGCGGATTGCTGCTGCGCCATCTGCTGCAGGCGCAGGGTCTCGAACAGCGTGTAGTTGCCGCCGTAGCGGCGCAGTTGCTGGTTCTCGATATGCACGGTGACGTTGCAGATCGCATCGAGGAATTCGCGGTCGTGCGAAATCATCACCAGCGTGCCGGGATAGCGCGCCAGCCAGT
This sequence comes from Cupriavidus sp. FW305-26, assembly GCF_058787975.1. NCBI lineage: Bacteria > Pseudomonadati > Pseudomonadota > Betaproteobacteria > Burkholderiales > Burkholderiaceae > Cupriavidus > Cupriavidus sp. FW305-26. Next base: position 25,937 of record NZ_JBYTAH010000009.1, on the reverse strand, counting down.
CTTCCAGCCAGACGATGGCGTCCAGGTCCAGGTGGTTGGTCGGTTCGTCGAGCAGCAGCAGGTCGGACGGGCACATCAGCGCCTGCGCCAGGTTCAGGCGCATGCGCCAGCCGCCGGAGAACGAGGCCACCGGCTGCGACACCTGCGCCAGCGTGAAGCCCAGGCCCAGCAGCAGGGCCTCGGCGCGCGCCGGGGCGGTGTAGCCGTCGGCGTCGGCAAAGGCGGCGTGGGCTTCGCCCTCGGCGCTGCCGTTGCCGCTGGCCTGTGCGGCGGCGATGGCGCCTTCGATTTCGCGCAGGCGGGTGTCGCCATCGATCACGTAATCCACGGCGGTGCGGCTGACCGCAGGCGTTTCCTGCGCTACGTGTGCGACGCGCCACTGAGCCGGCACGATGACATCGCCCCCGTCCGGATGCAGCTCGCCGCGCAGCAGCGCGAACAGCGTCGACTTGCCGCTGCCGTTGGCGCCGACAAGGCCCACGCGCTCGCCCGGGTTGAGCGTCACGCTGGTGTGGTCGAACAGCACCTTGGTGCCGCGCTGGAGGACTAGCTGGTCGATTCGGATCACGGGAGGGGGAAATGCCTGAGTGAAAAACAGAAAAAGCGCGGAGAAAGCGGGCAACCGCCGGGTCTGGTGCGCTGGCCGGCATTGTAGCGTTTCCGGTGCGCCGCACGCCGTGGCGGTGCAAAACAGCCCGGCAACGTGCACCGCCAATGTGCCTTCGTGCCTCGACGATTCAGGGATTACCCTTGGTCTTGCAAAACTCTATTTTCTTGTTCGTGCGTTGCGTGTAAATTCATTTTCACGAAAACGGCGTGCATCAGACGACGTCCAGACCAACCGCTTCCACCATGCAAAAAGGCCATTCGATCTCAGACCGCATTGCGCGCAGCCTGCCGACGCTGACGCCGGCGCACCGCCGCATGGCGGAATACGTGCTGGCCAATCTGTTCCGCGCAGCGACCATGCGCATCGACGAATTTGCCGCGGCGGTGGAGGTGTCGGTGGCCACGGCCAACCGCTTTGCGCGGGCGCTGGGGTTCGACGGCTATCCGCAGTTCCGGGCCGAGCTGGTGCGCGGCTTCGAGGCCACGCTGGCTCCGGTGGAGCGGCTGCGCAGCGAGCTGGAGCGGCCCGCGACCGCGGCCGAAGTCTTCGCCGCCTCGCTGGAAGATGCCGCGGCCAACGCGGAAGCCACGCGGCGCGGCATCGACCCGGAGGCCTGCGAGCGCGCGGTCTCGGCGATCCTGGCGGCGCAGCGTGTCTACGTGGCCGGTTTCGGCGCCAGCGGTTTCCTGGCGGGCCTGCTGCAGCACGGGCTGGAAATGCACTGCCGCATGGTGACCTCGGTGGCGGGCGCCGGCGGCGCCTCGCATGCGGCGCGGCAGCTGTTCAAGCAGCAGCCAAGCGACCTGCTGATCGTGATTGCCTTCCCGCGCTACGTCACGGACACCATCGAACTGGCCGAGCGGGCCAAGTCGCGCGGCGGCCAGGTGCTGGCGCTGACCGACGGGCCGACCTCGCCGCTGGCGCCGCTGGCCGATATCGCGCTCTACGCGCAGGCCGGCAACCGGCTCTCGGCCAACTCCGATGCCACCGTGCTGGCGCTGATCGAGGCGCTGTGCGGCGCGGTCGCGCACCGGGCCGAGCGCCCGGTCAAGGCCGCCGCCGAAATGACCGAATTCCTGCTGCCGTGGCTGTACGGCACGCCGGCCGCGGAGTCCGCGGGCCGTGCCGCGCCCGGCACCCCGCAGTCCACCGAAGCCACGGCTGGCGCCACGCGCGGCCGATCCTCCAACACCCGCAAGTCCTGAGCATCCACATGCAACCAGCAGTCATTGCCATCCACGGCGGCGCCGGCACCATCACCCGCGCGGCGATGGACGCCGCCCGCGAACGCGAATACATCGAAGCGCTGCAACACGTGCTGCAAGCCGGCCAGCGCATCCTGGCCGAGGGCGGCAGCGCGCTCGATGCGGTCACCGAGGCCGTGCGCCTGCTGGAAGAATGCCCGCTGTTCAACGCCGGCAAGGGCGCCGTGCTGACCCATGCCGGCACCTATGAGCTCGATGCCGCGGTGATGGACGGCGCCACGCTGGCAGCCGGCGCGGTGGCCTGCGTCACGCGCCTGCGCAACCCGGTGCTGGCCGCGCGCGCGGTGCTGGACCACAGCGAGCACGTGCTTTTTGCCGGCGCCGGCGCCGAGGCCTTTGCGCAGTCGCAGGGGCTGGAACTGGTGGGCCCGGACTACTACTTCACGCAGGCCCGCCATGACCAGTGGCAGCGTGCGCTTGGCAACGCCGGCATGGCGCTGCTGGACCACGATGGCGCTGCGCTGGTGGCGCAAGGCAAGACGCAGGCGAGCGACCCGATCGATCCGGACAGCAAGTTCGGCACCGTCGGCGCGGTGGCCTGCGACGGCCGCGGCAACCTGGCTGCGGCCACCTCCACCGGCGGCGTGACCAACAAGCAGGTGGGGCGCGTGGGCGATACCCCGGTGATCGGCGCGGGCTGCTATGCGGACGACGTGGCGGCAGTGTCTGCCACCGGCACCGGCGAGATGTTTATCCGCACCGTGGCCGCGCACGACGTGGCTGCCCAGATGCGCTATGCGGGCCTGTCGCTCGAGGAATCAGCGCGGCGCGTGGTGATGGAGAAGCTGCCGGCCATCAACGGCCGCGGCGGCCTGATCGCGGTGGACCGCGCCGGCAACGTCACGCTGCCTTTCAACACCGAAGGCATGTACCGCGGTTTCGCCCGGGTGGGCGAGGCCGTGAACGTGTCGATCTACGGCTGAGCGCCATCCCCCTGCATCACCCGGCAATACAAGGAGTTCCAGTGGCCACTTCCCCTATGCAAGCCTCCCAGTCCGGCATCGTGCTGCCACCGCAGCGCGTGGTCTCGGTGAACGGGCTGACCGTGCGCTTTGCCACGTCCGAGCGCACCGTCGAGGCCGTGCGCAACCTGTCCTTCCATGTCGACCGCGGCGAGACGCTGGCGGTGGTGGGCGAGTCGGGCTCGGGCAAGTCGGTCACGTCGCTGGCGCTGATGCGGCTGGTCGAGCATGGCGGCGGCAAGATTGCCTCCGGCAGCATGGCGCTGCGCCGGCGCGGCGGCGAGGTGATCGACCTGGCGCGCGCGGACAACGCCACGCTGCGCAGCGTGCGCGGCGCCGACGTGGCGATGATCTTCCAGGAGCCGATGACCTCGCTCAACCCGGTGTTCCCGGTGGGCGAGCAGATCGCCGAATCGATCCGGCTGCACCAGGGCAAGAGCCGCGCCGCGGCGCGTGCCGAAGCGCTGCGCATGCTGGAACTGGTGCGCATCCCCGAGGCGCGCCGCGTGCTGGAGCGCTATCCGCACCAGCTCTCCGGCGGCATGCGCCAGCGCGTGATGATCGCGATGGCGCTGTCGTGCAAGCCGGCGCTGCTGATCGCCGACGAGCCGACCACGGCGCTGGACGTGACCATCCAGGCCGAGATCCTGCAGCTGATCCGCGGCCTGCAGGCCGAGATGCACATGGGCGTGGTCTTCATCACGCACGACATGGGCGTGGTGGCCGAGGTGGCCGACCGCGTGCTGGTGATGTACCGCGGCGAGAAGGTGGAAGAGGGCACTTCCGACGATGTGTTCCGCGCGCCGGCGCACCCGTATACGCGCGCACTGCTGTCGGCGGTGCCGCGTTTGGGCGCGATGAGCGGCACCGACCTGCCGGCCAAGTTCCCGCTGCTGCGACTCGATAGCGCCAACGCCGAGCCGGTCGCACCGCAGGACACGGTGACGCCGGGCGTGGCGCCGATCCTGCGCGTGCAGGACCTGGTGACGCGCTTCGACGTGCCCGGCGGCCTGTTCGGCCGCGTCACGCGGCGCGTGCATGCGGTCGAGAAGGTCAGCTTCGACCTCTATCCCGGCGAGACGCTGGCGCTGGTGGGAGAGTCCGGCTGCGGCAAGTCCACCACGGGCCGCTCGCTGCTGCGCCTGGTGGAAAGTCAGAGCGGCACCATCGAGTTCGCCGGGCAGAACATCAGCAAGATGGAAGGGCCGGCGCTGCAGACCCTGCGCCGCAATATCCAGTTCATTTTCCAGGACCCGTTCGCCTCGCTCGATCCGCGCGTGCCGGTCGGTTATTCGATCATGGAGCCGCTGCTGGTGCACAAGGTCGCCAGCGGTAAGGAGGCCGAGCAGCGCGTGGCCTGGCTGCTCGACAAGGTGGGGCTGGACGCATCGCATGCGGCGCGCTACCCGCACGAGTTCTCCGGCGGCCAGCGCCAGCGCATCTGCATTGCGCGCGCGCTCGCGCTGAACCCCAAGGTGGTGGTGGCCGATGAGTCGGTGTCGGCGCTGGACGTGTCGATCCAGGCGCAGATTGTCAACCTGATGCTGGACCTGCAGCGCGAGCTTGGCATCGCCTTCCTGTTTATCTCCCACGACATGGCGGTGGTGGAGCGCGTGAGCCACCGCGTGGCGGTGATGTACCTGGGCCAGATCGTCGAGATCGGCCCGCGCCGCGCAATCTTCGAGAACCCGCAGCACCCGTACACCAAGAAGCTGATGTCGGCGGTGCCGATCGCCGACCCGGCGCGGCGCCACCTGCGGCGCGAGCCGCTCAACGACGAGATCCCCAGCCCGATCCGCGCGGTCGGCGACGAACCGGTGGTGCAGCCGCTGGTGCAGGTCGCCGGCAGCGGGTCGCTCGGCCACTATGTCGCCCGGCATGCCGTCGGCGGCGCCTATTGAAGTCCTGGAAGTCACCAAGTTACCAAGGAGAATCGACGATGTCTGCACGTATGGTTTCGCCCCGATGGGTGGCCGGCGCCTTTGCCGCCGGCACGCTGGGCATGCTGGTTTCGGCCCCGGCTTTCGCCGCCAAGGATGCCGTGATGGCGGTGAGTTCGACCTTCACCTCGCTGGATCCGTACGATTCGAACGACACGCTGTCGCAGGCGGTTGGGAAGAGCTTCTACCAGGGCCTGTTCGGCCTGGACAAGGATATGAAGCTGGTCAATGTGCTGGCAGACAGCTACGACGTCAGCAAGGACGGCCTGACGTATACGATCAAGCTGAAGAAGGGTATCAAGTTCCACGACGGCACCACCTTCGACGCCGGCGCCGTCAAGGCCAACCTGGACCGCGTCACCAACCCGGCCAACAAGCTCAAGCGCTACACGCTGTTCAACCGTGTCGCCAAGACCGACGTGGTCGATGCCAATACCGTCAAGGTCACGCTGAAGGAGCCGTTCTCGCCGTTCATCAACGTGCTGGCGCACCCGTCGGCGGTGATGATCTCGCCGGCCGCGCTGCAGAAGTACGGCAAGGAAATCGCCTTCCACCCGGTCGGCACGGGCCCCTTCGAATTTGTCGAATGGAAGCAGCCCGACCACCTGAAGGGCAAGAAATTCGCGGGCTTCTGGAAGACCGGCTACCCGAAAATCGACACTATCACCTGGAAGCCGGTGGTCGACAACAACACCCGCGCCGCGATCATGCAGACCGGCGAGGCTGACTTTGCCTTCAGCATCCCGTTCGAGCAGGCCGCGGTGCTGAAGAACAGCGCCAAGGTGGATCTGATCGCCTCGCCGTCGATCATCCAGCGCTACCTGTCGCTGAACACCATGGTCAAGCCGTTCAACGACCCCAAGGTGCGCCAGGCCATCAACTATGCCATCAACAAGGACGCGCTGGCCAAGGTCGCCTTCGCTGGCTACGCGGTGCCGGCCGAAGGCGTGGTGCCGCCTGGCGTGGACTATGCCGAGAAGCTGGGCCCGTGGCCGTATGACCCGGCCAAGGCGCGCGCGCTGCTGAAGGAAGCCGGCTATCCGAACGGCTTCGAGACCACGCTGTGGTCGGCCTACAACCATACCACCGCGCAGAAGGTGATCCAGTTCGTGCAGCAGCAGCTGCAGCAGGTCGGCATCAAGGCCTCGGTGCAGGCGCTTGAGGCCGGCCAGCGCGTGGAGAAGGTCGAGAGCGTGCCCAAGCCGGAAGATGCCGGCGTGCGCATCTACTACGTGGGCTGGTCGTCGTCGACCGGTGAATCGGACTGGGCGCTGCGTCCGCTGCTGGCTTCGGAGTCGATGCCGCCCAAGCTGCTGAATACCGCGTACTACAAGAACGACCAGGTCGACGCCGATATCGCCGGCGCGCTGCGCACCACCGATCGTGGCGAAAAGGCGCGCCTGTACAAGGACGCCCAGGAACGCATCTGGAAGGATGCGCCGTGGGCCTTCCTGGTGACCGAGAAGGTGCTGTTCGCGCGCAGCAAGCGGCTGAGCGGCGCCTATGTGATGCCGGATGGATCGTTCAATTTCGAAGAGATCGATATCAAGCAGTAATGGGTGAGGCGAGGGCCGGGACTTCGTGGAAGCTCCTGCCCTCTCCCCCGGCCCCTCTCCCGCAAGCGGGAGAGGGGAGCAAACAACGGGTGCCGGCTGTAATCCCATCCAAAGAGCAGTAAGCAGTAAAGCAGTACGCCGAGGTGGCCGCCTTGCCCGCGTCGCGGGGTCGCAGGCGGGCGGCCTGCGGCCTCTGCTGCTGCATTTCTTTCTGGTGTGTCATGCTGAATTACTTCCTCAAACGTGTGCTGGGCGTGATCCCCACGCTGCTGATCGTGGCAGTGCTGGTGTTCCTGTTCGTCCACCTGCTGCCGGGCGATCCGGCGCGGCTGGCGGCGGGCCCGGAGGCCGATTCCGCCACCGTCGAACTGGTGCGCAAGGACCTGGGCCTGGACCGGCCGATGCACGAGCAGTTCGTCAACTTCTTTTCCAATGCGGTCCGCGGCGAGTTCGGCCATTCGCTGCGCACCAAGCGCCCGGTCAGCGAGGAGATCGGCGACCGCTTCATGCCCACGCTGCTGCTGACGGTGGCGTCGATGGCCTGGGCGGTGGTGTTCGGGATGGCGATCGGCATCGGCTCGGCCGTATGGCGCAACCGCTGGCCGGACCGGTTCGGCATGACGCTGGCGGTGTCGGGCATTTCGTTCCCGGCCTTTGCGCTGGGCATGCTGCTGATGGAAGTGTTCTCGGTGCAGCTGGGCTGGCTGCCGTCGATCGGCGCCGACAGCTGGAAGCACTACGTGTTGCCTTCGATCACGCTGGGCGCGGCGGTGGCCGCGGTGATGGCGCGCTTTACGCGGGCCTCGTTCGTCGAGGTGCTGCAAGAAGATTTCATCCGCACCGCCCGTGCCAAGGGCGTGCGCGAGACGCTGGTGGTGGCCAAGCACGGCCTGCGCAACGCCATGATCCCGGTGGTGACGATGATGGGCCTGCAGTTCGGCTTCCTGCTGGGCGGCTCGATCGTGGTGGAAAAGGTGTTCAACTGGCCGGGCCTGGGGCGCCTGCTGGTCGATGCCGTCGAGATGCGCGACTACCCGGTGATCCAGGCCGAGGTGCTGCTGTTCTCGCTCGAATTCATTCTGATCAACCTGGTGGTGGACATGCTCTACACCGTGATCAACCCAACCATCCGCTACAAGTGAGGCCGGCATGACTGAGCTTTCCACGCCCGCCGCAGCGCAAGCGGCACCCGCCACCGCCCCCGTGCCGGAGGCCGTGCGCACGCCCTGGACCGAGTTCTGGCGCAAATTCCGCAAGCAGCACCTGGCGCTGGGCGCCGGTGCCTTCGTGCTGGTGCTGGTGGTGATTGCCATCGTGGCGCCGCATATCGTGCCGTACGACCCGGAGAACTACTTCGACTACGACGCGCTCAACGCCGGCCCGTCGGCCGCGCACTGGATGGGCGTCGATTCGCTCGGACGCGACATCTTCAGCCGCATTCTGGCCGGCGCGCGCATCTCGCTGGCGGCGGGTTTCCTGTCGGTGATCATCGGCGCGCTGATCGGCACCGTGCTGGGCCTGCTGGCGGGCTACTACGAAGGCTGGTGGGACCGCATCGTGATGCGCATTTCCGACGTGCTCTTCGCCTTCCCGGGCATCCTGCTGGCGATCGGCATCGTGGCCATCCTCGGCAACGGCATGACCAACGTGATCTTCGCCGTGGCCATCTTCAGCATCCCGGCGTTTGCGCGGCTGGTGCGCGGCAATACGCTGATGCTCAAGCGGTTGACCTATATCGAGGCGGCGCGCAGCATCGGCGCATCGGACTGGACCATCCTGATGCGGCATATCCTGCCGGGCACGGTGTCGTCGATCGTGGTGTATTTCTCGATGCGGATCGGCACCTCGATCATCACCGCGGCCAGCCTGTCATTCCTGGGGCTGGGCGCGCAGCCGCCCACGCCGGAATGGGGCGCGATGCTCAACGAAGCCCGCGCCGACATGGTGACCGCGCCGCACGTGGCGATCTTCCCCAGCCTGGCGATCTTCCTGACCGTGCTGGCCTTCAACCTGCTGGGCGACGGCCTGCGCGATGCGCTTGACCCCAAGATCGACCGCCGTTGAACCTGAGCCGCTGAACATGACCGCATCGACAACGGGCGTGCCGCGTGTCGGCAGCCTGCCGGCAGGTCCGCTGGACAGCATCGCCGACGTGGCCGGCGTGACCGTCGGCCATTGCACGCTGGCGGATGGCGCCGTGCAGACCGGCGTCACCGTGATCCGTCCGCATGGCGGCGATCCGTACCGCGACAAGGTGCCCGCCGCGGCCACGGTGCTCAACGGCTTTGGCAAGAGCATCGGGCTGGTGCAGGTGGACGAACTGGGCGTGCTGGAAACCCCGCTGGCGCTGACCAATACCTTTTCGGTCGGCGCGGTCGCGCAGGCGCAGATCCGTGCGGCGGTGGCGGCCAATCCGGAGATCGGCCGCGCGCTGCCGACCGTCAATGCGCTGGTGTTCGAGTGCAATGACGGCTACCTGAACGATATCCAGCGCATGGCGGTGGAGGGCAGTCACTATGAGGCGGCCCTGGCCGGTGCCGGTCATGACGTCGCGCAGGGAGCGGTCGGTGCCGGACGCGGCATGTCGGCATTCGGCGTCAAGGGTGGTATCGGCACTGCTTCACGCCTGGCCGGTGGCTATCGCGTGGGCGCGCTGGTGCTGGCCAATTTCGGCACGCCGGAATCGTTGACCGTGGCCGGCCGGCTGGCCGGTCCGGAACTGGTGCAGCGCCTGGCGCAGCCCGACACCGCGGCGCAACCGGAAAAGGGATCGATCATCATGATCCTCGCCACCGACGCCCCGCTGGATGCGCGCCAGCTGCGCCGGCTGTCGCTGCGCGCCGGCGCCGGGCTGGCGCGTACTGGCTCGGTGTTCGGGCATGGCTCGGGCGATATCGCAGTCGCGTTCTCGAGCGCGTACACCGTGCCGCACGACACCGCCCGGCCGATGCCGGCCGTCGCCATGCTGCATGAAACCCATCTCGACCCGCTGTTCCGCGCCGCGGCCGACAGCGTCGAGCAAGCCATCCTGCATGCCCTGTGGCATGCCGCACCGGTGCAGGGCCGCGACGGCCACGGCCGGCGCGCACTGCTGGACGTGATGCCCGAACTGGGCCAAACCGCCTGATGAAGATCCTTGTTTCCACCGATATCGAAGGCGTGGCTGGCGTCTTCCACGCCGAACAGACGCGCCCCGGCAACGGCGAATACGAACGCGCCCGCGCCTGGATGACCGGCGAAGCCAATGCCGCGGTCGATGGTGCCTTTGCCGGCGGCGCGACTGAAGTACTGGTCAACGATTCGCACGGCGGCTTCCGCAACCTGCTGCCGGACCAGCTCGATCCGCGCGCGCGGGTGGTGCTTGGCAAGCCGCGCTACCTTGGCATGATGGCCGGCGTCGAGGCCGGAGTCGACGGCGTGCTGATGATCGGCTACCACGGCCGCGCCCAGAGCCGCGGCGTGCTGGCGCACACCATCAACAGCGGCGCGTTTGCGCGGGTCTGGCTCAACGGCAAGGAACTGGGCGAGGCGGGCCTGTACGCCGCGCTGGCCGGCGAGTTCGGCGCTCCGGTGCTGATGGCCAGCGGCGACGATGTCTTCGTGCAGGAAACCCATGCGCTGATGCCGTGGGTGCGCTATGTCGAGACCAAGTCAGCGGACGGCTTCGGCAGCGGCACCTCGCTGTCGCCGGCGGCGGCGCGCGAGGCCATTGCCGCGGCGGCCGCAACCGCGGTGCGCGAACGCGCGCAGGCGCAATGCCTGCACATCGCCGCGCCGGTGACTTGCACCCTGCAGACCCTGACGCCCGCGCACGCGGACCTGTTCTGCCAGTGGCCGGCGCTGGAGCGCCGCGACGGCGTGACGCTGTCCTTCCAGGCCGATTCGGTCCAGGCGGCGGTGCGCATGCTGAACTGCCTGTCGGCGATGTCGTTCATGCTGAAGTAGGGCAGGGCAGATTCGCCGGGGCGGTCGCGCAGATCGGCGACAATGGCGGGTCTAGCAATTCAGGCATGAGCCGCAACGCATGACCCAGGCACACGACGGGGGCTGGATCCCCGTGCGCAAGGACTTCGTCGACCCCGCCACGCGCTGCCATGCGCGGGGCGCGAGCCGCCGCCACCATGGCTTTCCGACCGGGCAGGCTTATATCCTGCGCGACGCCGCAGGGCATGAATACCCCTTTGGCGACGACTGCGCGCGTGCCGCGGTGCCGCATCCGGGCCTGCTGCTGCAGGTGCCGGACTACACCGAGCGCGATGTGGTGCCGCGCACGGCCTTGCCCGAGGTGGCGCCCCCGGCCCGCCGGCGCGATCCCGGCCAGGCGCAGGCCGCCGAGCGCGCCGCCGCGATCCGCTACCTGGTGCTGCGCATGGAGAAGGTGGCCGCGGTGCCGCGCGTGCAGCCGACAGTGCGTTTCCCGGCGCTTGAGGGCGTCTACGAGCAGTACCAGCGCACTTGCGACATCGGCATGGCGCAAGTGCGCCGCATCCTGGCGATCGAGCGCAGCCCGTCCACCCCGCCGCGGCTGCGCGCCACCAACCTGCTGGACGTCTATACCGCGCATATCAAGCTGGAATGGCTGATCGCGGGGTCCAACAGCGTCGACAACATCCGCTTCCTGCGCAGTCTGCACGACTGGCTGGCCCGTCACCTGGTGCTGACCGCCGGCCAGCTGGCCGCGGCCGGGATCGAGATGCATCCGCAGGCGTTCACCGCGCCCGGCATCTGGGGGCCGGGGACAGAGCCCGCGCCGGCATCGCCCGGGTACGCATCCGGATCGCTGTTTTAGCTGCGGGTGGCAAGACCTGCGGATTTGGCGTCTAATGCCTGCATCGCATCAGCCGGTCACGCCATGAGCCATTTTTCTCGCAGCTACGCCGAAGCCCGCCAGAAGTTCCTTGACGCCGCGCGCACGGCCGGGGCCGCGCTGGCCCAGTTCCCGCACCCCACCAAGCGCGGCAGTGCCGGCGAGGACCTCGCCATCGACGTGGCGCTGGCCGGTCCGGCCGAGGCCCGCCGCTGCCTGATGGTGACCTCGGGCACGCACGGCGCCGAAGGCTTTGCCGGATCCGGCGCGCAGGTGACAATGCTGCACGACGCCGCGCTGCTTGCCGATTGCGCCGCCGCCGACACCAGCCTGCTGCTGGTGCATGCGATCAATCCCTACGGTTTTTCCCACCTGCGCCGGGTCAACGAGGACAACGTCGACCTGAACCGCAATTTCATGGACTTCACCCAGCCGCTGCCGTACAACGAGGCCTATGCCGAGATCGCGCCGCTGCTGGTGCCGGCGCAATGGCCGCCGTCCGACACCGACCAGGCGCAACTGATGAAGGCCGTTGCCGAGCGCGGCATGCCGTGGTACCAGGCCGCGGTCAGCCGCGGCCAGTACCAGGACCCGGGCGGCATGTTCTACGGCGGCGACAAGGCTGCCTGGAGCAACTACACGCTGTGCCGCATCCTGGCGCGCTTCGGCGCCGGGCGCGAGGCGCTGCGCTGGATCGACGTCCATACCGGACTTGGCCCCTGGGGCTACGGCGAGCCCATCCACATGGGCCCGGACACGCCGGAATCGCTCACGCGCACGCGCGCGATCTGGGGCGCGCGGGTAACCTCGATCTACGATGGCTCGTCGACCTCGGCCAACCTCACCGGCCTGGCCTGGCACGCGGTGCTGCAGACCCTGCCCACCATCGACTACGCCGGCATCGCGCTTGAGTTCGGCACGCTGCCGGTGGGCGAGGTGCTGGACGCGCTGCGCGGCGACCACTGGCTGCACCAGCACCCGGAAGCCGACGAAAACCAGCGCGCGCTGGTCCGCCAGGCGATGTGGCGTGCCTTCTATGGCGATACCGACGACTGGCGCGAGGGCGTGGTGGCGCAGGTGACCGACGCAGTGCGGGACACCATTGCCTCGGCCTAGCCGGCTCTGGCCGCAAGCGCCTTCTGGTAATGTCTCGACGTTGGCGGTAGAGTGCTGAGCCAGGCACTGCCGCCATGCCTTGGCCGGCACGAGCAGCAGCCGCGCCGCGGTCAGAAAACTACCAGAAACAAGACGGAAGAGGTCGGGGCAGGCCCGGGCGCATGATCCTGCGCGTCGCCGCGGCCTGGCGCACGGCGTCGCTTCCGGCATCAGCTCGGCAGGGAGGCCGGTGCGATGACCCTCTATGAACTGAAGCCCAGGTTCCAGGCCCGGTTGCGCCCCATGGTGCAGGACCTGGCGCAGCGCGGCGTGACTGCCAACCAGGTGACGCTGGCCGCCGCGGCCGGCTCCCTGGCGGTGGGGGTGCTGGCCACGCTGGGCATGCTGGTGGCCGAGACCCCGGCGCTGTTCCTGCTGTTCCCTCTATGGTTGTTCCTGCGCATGGCGCTCAACGCCGTCGACGGCATGCTGGCGCGCGAGCACGGCCAGCAGAGCGTGCTGGGTGTCTACCTGAACGAGCTTGGCGACATTGCCTCGGACCTGGCGCTGATCCTGCCGCTGGCCGCGCTGCCGGACTTCAGCCTGGGCCAGGTCGGCACCTTCGCGCTGCTGGCGGTGATCGTCGAGGCCACCGGGCTGATCGGCCCGCTGGCCGGGGCCAGCCGGCGCTACGACGGCCCGCTGGGCAAGAGCGACCGCGCCTTCGCGGTCGGCGCGATCGCGCTGTGGGCCGGTGTTGGCCTGGGCTTTGGCGCGGCCGCCAGCTGGCTGTGGCTGGTGCTGTCGCTGCTGTCGCTGTTTACGATTGCCAACCGGGTGCGCCGCGGTGTCGCCGAGGCCCAGTCCCGCACAGCGGAGTAGCGAGATGGACCGACCGTCGACGCGCCAGCCGCAAGAGCGGCAATTCGAGACCCACGACCGCCAGACGCTGTTCTATCGGCACTGGCCGGCGGTGGAGGGCCCGGCGCGCGGCGCCGTGGTGTTGTTCCATCGCGGCCATGAGCATTCCGGCCGGGTCGCCCACCTGGCCGACGAACTGAACCTGCCCGGCTACGAGATCTTTGCCTGGGATGCGCGCGGCCACGGCCGTTCGCCCGGCGAGCGCGGCTACAGCCCCAGCCTGGCGGACTCGGTGCGCGATATCCAGACCTTCACCACCCATATCGCCGAGGTCCACGGCATCCCGCTGGAACGCACCGCGGTGATCGCGCAGAGCGTGGGCGCGGTGCTGGCCGCCACCTGGGTGCACGACTACGCGCCGCCGATCCGCGCGCTGGTGCTGGCCTCGCCCGCGTTCAAGGTCAAGCTCTACGTGCCCTTTGCGCGGCCGGGGCTGAAGCTGATGCAGCGCCTGCGCGGCAAGTTTTTCGTCAACAGCTACGTCAAGGCCAAGTTCCTCACGCACGATCCCGAGCGCATCGCCAGCTACGACAGCGATCCGCTGATCACGCGCCCGATCGCGGTCAATATCCTGCTGGACCTGTACGACACGGCGGAGCGCATCGTCGCCGATGCCGCGGCGATCACGGTGCCGACGCAGCTGCTGATCTCCGGCGCCGACTGGGTCGTGCATCGCGGGCCGCAGGACCGCTTCTATGAGCGCCTGGGTGCGCGCACCAAGGAGCGCATCGTGCTGGACGGCTTCTATCACGACACGCTCGGTGAGCGCGACCGCAAGCTGGCGGTCGATGCCGCGCGCCGCTTTATCCTGCGCGAATTCGACATGCCGTCGGCGCCGCGCTCGCTGCTCGATGCCGACCAGATCGGCCCGTTCCGCGAGGAATCCGACCGCCTGGCGTCGGCGCCTGTCGGGCTGGCCGCCTGGTACTGGCGCGCGGCGCGGGCCAACCTGAAACTGGGCGGAATACTGTCGGACGGGGTGCGGCTGGGCCATGAGACCGGCTTCGACTCGGGCTCGACGCTCGACTATGTTTACCGCAACGCCCCCTCGGGCCGCGGCAAGCTGGGCCGGCTGGCCGACCAGCAGTACCTGGACGCGATCGGCTGGCGCGGCATCCGCCAGCGCAAGGTCCACGCCGAGGCCCTGATCGCCGAGGCCGTGCGGCGGCTGCGCGCGGGCGGCATGCCGGTGCGGATTGTCGACATCGCCGCCGGGCACGGGCGCTATGTGCTTGAGGCGCTGGGCGCGCTGGATGGCGGCGCCGCGGCGGTCGAGTCGATCCTGTTGCGCGACTACAGCCCGCTGAACGTCGAGCAGGGCCGCGCCCTGATCGCCGCCAAGGACCTCGCGGACGTGGCCCGCTTCGAGCAGGGCGATGCCTTCGACGGCGACAGCCTGGCGGCGCTGGCACCGGCGCCGACACTGGCGGTGGTTTCCGGCCTGTACGAACTGTTTCCCGACAACGCGATGGTGCGGCGCTCGCTCGAGGGCCTGGCGCGCGCGGTGCCGCCCGGCGGCTACCTGGTCTACACCGGCCAGCCCTGGCATCCGCAGCTGGAATTCATCGCGCGCGCGCTCACCAGCCACCGCGCCGGCGCCGCCTGGGTGATGCGCCGCCGCTCGCAGGCCGAGATGGACGAACTGGTGCGGGCCGCTGGCTTTGACAAGGTGACCCAGCGCATCGACCCGTGGGGCATCTTCACCGTCAGCCTGGCGCGCAGGCGCGGCGCATGAGCACGGTGCCGACGGAGGTTGGCGCCGGGGCGCATTCGCAGCTGCCTGCAGGCAACCGGCCCTGGGGGCTGGCCTGCCTGCTGCTGGCGCTGGCCGGCGCGTTCTTTTTCTCCAGCTACGGCTTTGCCAACTGGCTGGCGAGCCAGCGCGCCAACGTTCCGGCGGTCTATTTCGAATGGGAGCAGGGGATCCCGTTCCTGCCGTGGACCATCGTGCCGTACTGGTCGATCGACCTGCTGTACGGCATCTCCTTCTTCCTGTGGCGCACGCGCGCGGCGCTGCTCACGCACGTCAGGCGGTTGGTACTGGCGCAGCTGGTGTCGGTGGCGTGCTTTATCGCCTTCCCGCTGCGCTTCAGCTTTGCCCGGCCCGAGGCCGACGGCCTGCCGGGCCAGCTGTTCACGCTGCTGGGCGGTTTCGACCTGCCGTTCAACCAGGCGCCGTCGCTGCATATCAGCCTGCTGGTGATCCTGTGGGTCGCCTTTGCGGCGCACCTGCGCGGCGGCTGGCGCTGGCTGCTGCACGGCTGGTTTGCGCTGATCGGGGTCTCGGTGCTGACCACCTGGCAGCACCACCTGATCGATGTGCCCACCGGCGCGCTGGTGGGCTGGCTGTGCGTTTACCTGTTCCCGATGCAACGGCCCGCTGCCGGCGCGCCGGATGCGCGCACGCGCCAGCTGTCGCGCCGCTACACCGTGGGCGCGCTGGTGGGGTTGCTGTGCGCGGTGCTGGCGGTGGGTGCGTCGGTGACGCTGGCGTTGCTGCTGTTGTGGGCCGCGCTGGCGCTGGCCTGCGTCGCCCGGATCTACGCGCTGGCCGCGCCGGCGTGGTTCCAGAAGGACGGCGATGGGATGATGGCCCCGGCCGCGCGCTGGGTGCTGGCGCCGTACCTGCTGGGCGCCTTCCTCAATTCGCGCTGGTGGACGCGGCGCGCGCCGCAGCCCAGTGCCATCGCGGACGGCATCTGGGTTGGCCGCTTCCCGACCCGCGCCGAACTGCGCGCGATCGGGGCGGACGCCGTCCTCGACCTGACCGCCGAACTGTCGCGCGCAGCCACCGACCCGGCGCTTGCGTATCGTTGCGTGCCGGTACTGGACCTGACCGTGCCGACGCCGGAGCAGTTGGACAAGGCCGTGGCTCAACTCGACGCCTGGCAGCGGCAGGGCCGCCGCGTGCTGGTCAGCTGCGCGCTCGGCTATTCGCGCAGCGCGCTGGTTGCCGCCGCATGGCTGGCGCGCCGGCAGGGACTGCGCGACGCCGGCGCTGCGCTGGCGTTGCTGCGCGAGCATCGCCCGGCGGTGGTGCTCGGGCGCGAACATGCTGAGGCGCTGCAACGCTGCCTGGACCGTCCCGCCATGCCGGAGCCCGATGATGGCCGCTGAGTTCACGCAAGGCACTGATGCCTGGATCGCGCACGCCGTCGCCGGGGCGCTGTCGGGCGCCGTGTGGATCGGCGCGGCCGGGCTGGCTTTCGGCGTGGCCACGGTATGGCTGGGGGTGGCCACGCCGGTCCCGCGCGTGCTGGCGGCCGCGTCGCTGCTGCTGGCGCTGCCCCAGGTCTGGCTGCTGCTGCGCGTTGCCATCGACCGCCGGCTGTTCGATGCGCTCGCGGCCGGGCGGCAGGACCAGCCCGACCTGGCCGGATTGGACGCCGCGCTGCTCGAACTGGGCTGGATGCCGGCGCAGCGCGCCGGCCGTCCGTTGCCGGACCGCGCCCGCGGTGCGCTGCGGCTGGTGCGCGCCAGCGCCGCGCTGACTGTGTGCCAGCTGGCGCTGGCCTTGCTGACCGTGATCCTGAGGTAACCAACCATGTGGCTTGCCCGCGCGACCGCGCGCGCCATCATCGTCTTCGCCCGGCTGCTGACCGGCATGCGCGCCAACTGGCAGGGCTGCATCCCCGCCGCGGTGCAGCGCGTCTACTTTGCCAACCACAGCAGCCACGGCGACTTCGTGCTGATCTGGGGCTGCCTGCCGCCCGACCTGCGCACAGTCACGCGCCCGGTGGCCGGTGCCGACTACTGGGATCGCTCGTCGCTGCGGCGCTTTATCGGCCGCGACGTATTCCACGCGCTGCTGATCGACCGCACCCGCAGCGAACCAGGCAGCGACCCGGTGGCGCTGATGCACGGCGCGCTGGCATCCGGCGACTCGCTGATCCTGTTTCCCGAAGGCACGCGCAATACCACCGACGCGCGCCTGCTGCCGTTCAAGAGCGGCATCTACCACCTGGCGCGGGCCTGCCCCGGGGTGGAGTTCGTGCCGGTGTGGATCGACAACCTCAACCGCGTGATGCCCAAGGGCGAAGTCGTGCCGGTGCCGCTGCTGTGCACCGTCACCTTTGGGCAGCCGGTGCTGCTGGCCGCCGAGGACAGCAAGGAAGCCTTCCTTGCGCGCTGCCGCGACGGCCTGCTCGCGCTTGCCCCGGAGCTGGAATGACCGCCATGCCCACTTTGCACTGGAGCCCCGAGACCTGGCTGCTGTTCGGCGGACTGTTCGGTGTGCTGCTGCTGGCCTCCACCGTGACCGCGCTGCTGCGCTGGCGGGTGGCGGGCGGCGGCCAGCACGCGGTGATCGACAACCTGGCGCAGCGCGTCTGGGCCTGGTGGTGGATGATCGGCATCATGGGCGTGGCCTTTGCGCTGGGCCGCACCGCGGTGATCGTGCTGTTCTACCTGCTCTCGTTCTTCGCGCTGCGCGAGTTCGTCACCATCATCACCACGCGGCGCGGCGACCATCACGCCATCGTCGCCGCCTTTTTCGTGTTCCTGCCGCTGCAGTACGTGCTGGTCTATATCGGCTGGTACGGCATGTTCTCGATCCTGATCCCGGTCTATGCCTTCCTGATCCTGCCGATCCTGGCGGCGCTGTCGTCCGAGACCACGCGCTTCCTGGAGCGCTGCGCCGGAGTGCAGTGGGCGGTGATGGTGTGCGTGTTCTGCATCTCGCACGTGCCGGCGCTGCTGACGCTGCCGATCCCGGGCTTTGAAGGCCGCAACCTGCTGCTGATCGCCTTCCTGGTGATCGTGGTGCAGGGCAGCGACGTGCTGCAGTATGTGTGGGGCAAGCTGTGCGGCAAGCGCAAGATCGCGCCGCTGCTGTCGCCGTCCAAGACCGTCGAGGGCTTTGTCGGCGGCGTGGCCAGTGCCACCGCGCTGGGCGCGGCGCTGTGGTGGATCACGCCGTTCTCGCCGTGGCAGGCCGGCGCGATTGCGCTGGTGATTGCGCTGATGGGTTTCCTCGGCGGGCTGGTGATGTCGGCGATCAAGCGCGACCGCGGCATCAAGGACTGGGGCCATATGATCCAGGGCCACGGCGGCATGCTGGACCGGCTGGACTCAGTGGTGTTCGCCGCGCCGGTGTTCTTCCATATCACCCGCTACTGGTGGGTGCCCTGAGCACCCCGGCCCTCACAGCTCCATCTCTTCGCACCACGCCACCACTGCATCGCGGAAGTCCTGGCAGATCGGCGACAGGTAGCCATCGGCGCGCCACAGCACGGCCAGCTCATGCTGCCACGACATGCCTGGCGCCTCGATCGCGGCCAGCCCCTGGCCCTCGGCCTGGTGCAGCATGCGCGGCGGCATGATGCCGAGCAGGTCCGAGTGCCGTAGCAGCTCGCCGAAGGCCACCGGCGACGCCGTGCTTTCCACCGCCACGCGCGGCGGCGGCAGCCCGACCGAGGTAAACCGTTCCTCCAGCCACTGGCGCAGGTAGAGCGAACTCGCCGGCACCACCCAGCGCTCGCCGCTCAGGTCGGCCAGCGTGCGGAAGCCCTCGCGGCGCGGATGGCCGGTGCGGGACACGATCTGCATGGTCAGCGGACCGAGCGGCAGCCAGGCAATGTCCGGCGGCAGGCTGGTCGGGCGCGCGCCCAGGATCAGGTCGGCCTCGCCGTTCTGCAGCATCGCCATCAGGCGCGCGCTCAGGTGGGTCTCGATCGAGAACGTGGCCAGCGGCCGGCTCAGGAAGAAGCGGGCCAGCAGCGGCGACAGCAGCGACGGCAGCAGGTAGGGGATGGCGCCCAGGCGCACCGTGCCCGCGCGCGCCGCGCGCTGCTCGGCCAGTTCGTTGCGCATGTCGCCCGCCGCCAGCGCGATCCGGCGCGCATGGGCGGCCAGGGTGCGGCCCACGCTGGTCGGCACCAGCCCGCGCGGGGTGCGCTCGAACAAGGGCATGCCGGCTTCGCCTTCCAGCCGCGCCAGCGTCTTGGACAGGCCGGACTGGGTCATGCCGAGGGTGTCGGCGGCGCGGTGCAGGTTGCCTTGCTCGATGACAACCAGGAAGGCTTCAAGATCCTCGAATCGCATGGGCGTGATGGCGCTGGGGTCGGTGCGGGCCATTGTAGCGCCGCACCTCCCCCGCGCCGGTCACGCAGGGCTTAGTGCGGCTCAGGCCATTGCCGCTGGGGTTCCGAGGCGCGCTCGAACCAGTGCGCCAGCTGCAGCACGCCCAGGTCGTCAAAGCGCCGGCCAGAGATCTGCAGCCCGATGGGCAGGCCGTCGCGCGACATGCCGCAGGGGATCGATGCCGCGGGCTGTTCGGAGTGGTTGAACACCGCTGTGAAGTGAGAGTCCTTGAGCGGCAGGTCGCCGCCGCTGTTGATGGCATCGGCGGCGAAGGGCAGCACCGGTGACACCGGCGAGATCACGAAATCATAGGGCTGGGTCGCGGCCACGGTGGCCTCGCGCAGCTGCTGCATGCGCGTGAAGGCCTGGAAGGTCTGCTCCGGCGTGAGCGTGCCGGCAAACTCGGCGGCCTTGCGGATGTAGCCTGCCGCCAGGCTGGCGCGCTCCGGCGGCATCCCGGCCAGGTCGACCCGGCAGCGCATGGTGAAGAAGTGCGCCATGCCGATGCGCATGTCCATGGTGGTCCAGTCGCGCACGGGTTCGACCACGGCACCGCCTTGCTCGAACAGGTGCGCTGCCGCCAGCACCGCCGCGCGGACTTCGGCATCGACCTGCCAGTCGCCGCTCGGGTCCAGCCACAGGCCGATGCGCAGCCCGCGGATATCGCGCTCAAGCTGCTGCCAGGCGACGTCCTGCGGAGGCAGGCTCATGTAGTCGCGGGCATCGGGGCGCGAGATCGCCTGCATCGCCAGCGCGGCGTCGGCCACGGTGCGCGTCAGCGGGCCGATCACGCGCGCGGCGGCTGGCGGATGGACCGGCACGCGGCCATGGCTGGGCTTCAGGCCGAAAACGCCGCAGAAGCTGGCGGGAATACGCACCGAGCCGCCGATATCCGTGCCCAGGTGGAGCGGGCCGTAGCCCGCCGCAGCCGCGGCGCCGGCGCCGGAACTGGAGCCGCCGGTGTTGCGGTCCAGCTTCCACGGGTTGCGCGTGAGCGGATGGAAGCTGGACGGCGCCGCGCCCAGGAAGCCGAAATCCGGCATGGTGGTCTTGCCGACCACGATTGCGCCGGCCTCGAGCAGGCGCGCCGCGGCCGGCGCATCGGCCGGTGCCGGCGCCAGCACGGTGGCGGCGCTGCCGAGCGGCACCGGCGTGCCGCGCGTGGCGATGTTCTCCTTCAGCGTCACCGGCACGCCGTCGAGCGGGCCGTTCGGGGTGCCGGCCAGCCAGCGCGCCTCGGCGCTGCGCGCGGCGGCCAGCGCTTGCTCGGCATGCACCACGTACATCGCACGGATGCCGGGCTCCCAGTGTTCGATGCGGTCCAGCACCGACTGCATGACTTCGAACGGGGAGAGTTCGCGCTGGCGGTAGTTGCTGAGCAGGTCGGCGGCGCTGAGTGCGTAGAGCGGAGTTTTCATGGTTTTGTCCAAGAGGGTTGGCTGGCGCTTGGGAATCTGCATCGCCGGCATTACTGCGCACCGAACGGGTAGTGGCGTCCCGGCGCGGCGGCCAGCAGCGCGCGGGTGTAGTCCTGGCGCGGCGACAGCACGACGTCGCGCGTGGCGCCTTGCTCGACCACGCGGCCCTTGTGCATGACGATCAGGCGGTCGCACACCTGGCTGGCCACGCGCAGGTCGTGGGTGATGAAGAGGATGCCGATGGCAAGCCGCTGCTGGATATCGGCCAGCAGCTTCAGGATCTGCGCCTGCACCGAGACGTCCAGTGCCGACACCGCTTCATCGGCGATCAGCACGCGCGGCTCGCACGCCAGCGCGCGGGCAATGCAGATGCGCTGGCGCTGGCCGCCGGAGAACTCGCTCGGGTAGCGGTGCAGCGCGTCGGGCCGCAGCCGCACCAGTTCCATCAGCGACTCGGCGCGTTGCCACGCCTGCGCGGGCGTCGCGCCGAAATTGACCGCGCCTTCGACGATGGACTGGCCCACCGTGCGGCGCGGATTGAGCGAGCGGTTGGGGTCCTGGAACACCACCTGCACCATGCGCCGGAACGCGGACAGCTGCGCGCGGCGCGGCAGTTGCTGCGCGGCTTCGGGCAGCACCTGGATATTGCCCGCGGACGGTTCGATCAGCCGCGCGATGCAGCGCGCCACCGTGGACTTGCCCGAGCCGGACTCGCCCACGATGCCGACGGTCTCGCCCGCCCGCACCTGCAATGACACATCGGTGGCCGCCTCGACCACGCGGCGCCGGCCCGGCCAGGCTCCCGAGACATAGGTCTTGCCGATGCCGCTGGCGTCGAGCAGCAACGCTCGCTGCGCCACCGACGGGCGCTGCGCGGGCTCCAGTCCCGGCACGGCATTGAGCAGCATGCGGGTGTAGTCCGCCTCGGGCTGGCGCAAGACCCGGTCTTTCGGCCCGCTTTCCACCTGGCGGCCAAGCTGCAGCACCACCACCCGGTCGGCAATGTCGGCGACCACGCCGAAGTCGTGCGTGATGAACAGCACCGCGGTCTGGTTCTCGTGCTGCAGTTCGCGCACCAGTGCCAGGATCTCGGCCTGCGTGGTCACGTCCAGCGCGGTGGTGGGCTCATCGCACACCAGCAGGGCCGGGCGCAGGATCAGCGCCATGGCGATGACGATGCGCTGGCGCTGCCCACCGGACAGCTGGTGCGGATAGGCGTCGTAGATCCGCTCGGGATCCGGCAGCCGCACGCGCGCAAAGATCGACAGCACGCGCTCGCGCCGCTGCGCGGCGCCCAGGCTGGTGTGCTGCGCCAGCATTTCCTCGACCTGCCGGCCGCAGCGCATGACCGGGTTCAGCGCGGTCATGGGTTCCTGGAACACCATGGCCACGCCGGTGCCGCGCAGTTCGCGCCGGCGTGCGGGGGTGGCCGCCAGCAGGTCTTCGCTGGCCAGCGCGATGCTGCCGCCTGAGACCTTCAGGCCTTCGGGCAGCAAGCCCATCACCGCGCGCGCGACCACGGACTTGCCTGAGCCCGATTCGCCCAGCAGGCAGACCACTTCGCCCGGCATGACGTCGAAGGAAACCCCCTGGACCGCATGCGGCCGGTCGGCGCCGGGCGGCAGGTCGATGCGCAGGTCGCGCACGCGCAGGCAGGGCGTGGCCGAGTCCGCGGCCGCGGACTCGGTCGTGTTCGTTGGCATCATCAGGCACTCCGCTTGCTGAACTTGGGGTCGAGGGTGTCGCGCAGGCCGTCGCCGAGCATGTTGACGGCCAGCACCGTTACCGCCAGGAAGGCGCCGGGCAGCAGCACGCTGTGCGGATGCGCGGTGAAATGGGCGCGCCCCTCGGCCATGATGTTTCCCCAGGTGGGGATGTCGGTGGGCAGGCCGATGCCGAGGAAGGACATCACCGCTTCCACCAGCATCGCGCCGGCGCAGATAAAGGTGCCCTGCACCAGCAGCGGCGCGATGGTGTTCGGCAGGATGTGGCGCAGCATCAGTTTCCAGGTCGGCGTATCGAGCGCGATGGCGGCCTCGACATAAGGCTCTTCACGTACCGACAGCACCACCGATCGGACCAGGCGCGCCACGCGCGGCGTGTCGGGCACGGTCATGGCCACGATCACCGTCAGCAGGCTGGGCCGCCAGGCGGCCACCAGCACGATGGCGAAGAGGATGCCGGGGATGGCCATCATGCCGTCCATCACGCGCATGATGAAGCCGTCCAGCCAGCGCACATAGCCCGATACCAGCCCGACCGCCAGCCCCAGCAGCACCGAGGCCAGCGCCACCGACACCCCGACCGCCAGCGAGACCCGCGCGCCGTACAACGTGCGGCTCCAGATGTCGCGGCCCAGGCTGTCGGTGCCCAGCGGGAACAGGCATTCGAAGGCATCGCCGGCCAGCGTCACGATCTCGGCGCGCGTGAAGGGGGCCAGCTGGCTGCTGGCGGGGTCCATGGTGTTGGGATCGATGGTGTAGAGCCAGGGCGCGGCCACGGCAAGGAACAGCATCAGGCCGAGGATGGTGCCGCCGGCGCGCACGGCACCGTTGGCCAGCACCGCGCGCAGCCGCGAGGGACGGGCGCCGGTGCCGGGCGGGGCGGATTCGATGGCAGTGGTGAGTGAGGTCATGGGGCCGGGTTTCCGTGGGAGATATCAGTAGCGAATGCGGGGATCGAGCAGCAGATAGCTCGCGTCCACCAGCAGGTTGATGACCACGTACGAGACCGAGAAGAACAGCGTGATGCCCTGGATCAGCGGGTAGTCGCGCGACAGCACGGCATCCACTGTGAGCTGGCCGACACCGGGAATGGCGTAGATGCTCTCGGTCACGACCACGCCGCCGATCAGGCCGGCCACGCTCAGCCCGATCACGGTGGCGATCGGCACCGCGGCATTGGCCAGCGCATGGCGCGTCAGCATGCGCCACTCCGGAATGCCCTTGGCGCGCGCGGTCTGCACGAAGTCCTCGGTCAGTGCTTCGGACACGGCGGCGCGGGTCGTGCGCGCCACCAGCGCGCACGACATCACCGACAGCGTGACGCAGGGCAGGGCCAGGTTGCGCAGCCATGGCCAGATGCCGTCGGCCAGGCGGCTGTAGCCCTGCGACGGCAGCCAGCCCAGGTGCAGCGAGAACACCCAGATCATTAGGTAGCCGGCCACGAAGATCGGCACCGAGAAGCCCAGCACGGAGCCGCCCATCACCAGGCGGTCGAGCCAGCGGCCGCGCCGGTAGGCCGCCAGCGTGCCCAGCGGCACCGCCGTCAGCACGGTCAGCACGATGGTCAGCGCCGCCACCGAGAGCGTGGGCTCCAGCCGCTGCGCGATCAGCGTGGTCACGGGCATCTTGTAGAAGAAGGAATAGCCCAGGTCGCCGCCCAGCACGTGGCCGAGCCAGCCGATGAACTGGCGCGGCAGCGCTTGATCCAGCCCGAGCTGGGTGCGGATGCGGGCGATGTCTTCCACGCTGGCGGCGTCGCCGGCAATGGCCGCGGCCGGGTCGCCGGGGGTCAGCCGCAGCAGCGTGAAGACGATGACAGCCACCACCGCCAGCACTGGCACGGTGGCCAGGCTGCGGCGGACCAGGAAATTCATCATGGCACTACCTCGTTGGGGGAAAGGGAGGTCAGCAGGCTGGCGGCACGGCAGCCGGGACCGCGGGCGCCGTAGCGGGCTATTGCTTGCGCACGTTCCAGTACAGCACCGCCGGTGCCGGCAGCAGGCCGCTGATCGCACCGCTGCGCACCACGGTGGGCGCCTTGCCTTCGCCGACGGGCGCCAGGATGCCGTTTTCGATGGCGCGCAGCTGGATCCTGGTGGCGATGTCCTTGCGCTGCGCGGCGTCCGCGGTTTCGATGAAGCGGGTCTTGAGGGTTTCCAGCTCGGCGTCTTCCGGCCAGCCGAAGTAGCCGCGGTCGCCGTTGCCGGTCAGCGGGCTGTAGGTGATGGGGCTGCTGGCGTCGACGCCGCCCCAGAAGGTGATGTAGGCATTCCAGCCGCCTTTCTCGGGCGGTTCCTTCCTGGTGCGGCGCGTGATCAGGGTGCTCCAGTCGGTGGCCTGCACGTCGACATTGAAGCCCACCTGCCTGAGCAGCTGGCCGTAGACCACCGGCAGGCGGCTCAGCGCGGGCGCATCGCCCGGCAGCATGATCACCACTGGCTTGCCGTCATAGCCGGACTCCTTGAGCAGCTTGCGCGCCTGTTCGAACTGCGGCTTGCCGGTGAAGAAGCCGGTCTGGTCGCTGGCATAGGGCGAGCCGCACAGGTAGATCGAGGCGCACGGCTTGTAGAAGTCGCGGTAGGTGGCCTGCGCGCGCAGCATCGCTTCCTGGTTGATCGCCAGCATCGCGGCCTTGCGCACCCTGGCGTCATTGAACGGCGGCACCTTGTGGTTGTAGATCACGGTGAAGGGGCCGGCGGGCATGATGTCGACCATCTGCACCCGCTTGTCGGTGCGCAGTTGCGGATAGTGCGATGACGGCACGACCTCGAGGATATCCACCTCGCCGTTGAGCAGCGCGTTTACCTGGGTCTGCGTATCGCGCAGGAACACCCATTCGACGCGGTCGACGTGCACGGCCTTGCCGCCGGCCAGGCCGGACGGCGCATCCTTGCGCGGCACATAGTCGGGATTGCGACGGTAGACCACGCGGTCGCCGGGCCGGAAGTCCTCCTTCTTCAGCGTGAAGGGGCCGGAGCCGGTCAGGTCGTCGATCTGCTTGTCGGCAGGCGTCTCGGCGACACGCTTGGGCATGATGAACGGCACCAGCGGGCTGGGCTTGCCCAGCGCATCCAGCACTGCGCCGAAGGGCTGGCGGAAAGTCATGCGCACCGTGGCCGGGCCTTCGGCAGTGATGCTGGCCATGGCTTCATACATGCGCTGGCCCAGCACGTCGCGCTTGCCCCAGCGCGCCAGCGAGGCGATTACGTCCTGCGCGGTGACCGGCGTGCCGTCATGGAACTTGAGCCCTGGCCGCAGCGTGAAGGTCCAGGTCTTGTTGTCGGCGCTGGTGCTGGTCTTGTCCACCATCTGCGGCCGGATCACGCCCTTCTCGTCCATGCCGAACAGGGTGTCGTAGATCATGAGGCCATGGTTGCGCGTGATGTTCGCGGTGGTCCAGACCGGGTCCAGGATCTTCAGGTCGGACGACGGCACGGTGCGCAGCACGGTCTCGGCGATTGCGCTGCCGGCGGACATGCATGCCAGGGCGCACAACGCGACGGCACCGGCACGGCGAAGCGGGATTGCAGACATCATGGTCATCATCTCTCGGGGGCG